>DATHMN010000108.1:0-104073 GCA_035487135.1 Steroidobacteraceae bacterium
TGCCGCTGACCGGTCACCTCGTTGCCGAGCACCAGTGCGAAAGTGCTGTCCCAGTTGGCGAAGGTGCCGCCCGGGGACGGATCCTTGTCACCGGTCCAGACACCGTTCACATAGATCTTCTGGCCGTTCACCGGGTCGTAGGTCAGCACGATGTGCTGCAGAGCCGCCTGGGCAGCGCCGTTGGCGGTGGTGGTGATGAGCGGCGGCTGACCGTTGGTGTCGGTCGCGCTGCTGCGGGTCATGCCCTCGTACTGCATCACGTCCTGCGCCAGCGTCGCGTTGCGCGTCGTGTTGCTGCCGGAGTAGCTGACCACGTAGGCACCGGTCTGCGTGACGTTCGCCGGCGCAACCCACGCCTCGAAGCTGTACTCGCCGGTGCCCTGGATCATGGAAGCAAACTTGGCGCTGGCGCTGGTCGAGGCCTGCGCCTTGGCGCCGGAGCCGAGCTGGATGCCCCAGCCACCCACCCAGCTGACGTTGCCGGTGAGCTCGAGATCGGCTTCCGGGGTCACGCCCGAGGTGTCATAGGCGGTGCTGCCCTGACCCGACTCGAACATGTACATGGCGATCACGTTGGCGTCGTAGCGGCTGCCGCCGGCTGCGATCGTGCCCTGACTCAGGGTGAGCGCGTTCGAGACCACCAGGGTCGGATCGATCGGCGTGACCGGAATGCCGTTGGCGAACGCGGTGAGGGCGGCGAGCATGGTCGCGGCACTGCCCGCACAGTCAGGCGCGCCATTGGAGGTCGGCGTCGCCCAGCAGTGGTGGAAGTCCTGCGCCAGGCGCTGGTAGAAGCGCGACTGGTTCGGCTGCGCCAGATTGATCTTCGGCTGCGCGTTGACATACGCCTCGGCGAGATTGGCGCTCGCGAAGTACGGCTGCTGCGCCGTGGCCGAGCTCTCACTGTGGCAGCCCGCGCAGAACTTGGTGACGATCGGGTAGATCGTGTTCGCAAAGCTCGGATTGCCGTCAGTCGCGGTGAGTGGGAATTGCTTGCCGCCGCCCGCCGCCTGTACCGGCGGCGCCACCAGCTGAATCTTGCTGGTCGCCCCCGAGCCGGAGCCGATCCAGTTCTGGATCCACACCAGCATGGTGGCCGCGCAGGCCGACGGGTCGGCCACCCAACAGTTGTGTCCGCCGCCGACCTTCTGCACCAGCAGCGACTGCTCCGGGTTGCTGAGATTGACCAGCGGCAGCACCGCCTGGTAGGCGAGGTTGACGTCGTCCGAGCGCGCGAACTGCGGCGACTGGCCGCCGGCGTGGTGACAGCCGCCACAACGGTCGGACGGGGTAATGTTTTGCCAGAGGTTGAGCTGGAAGGCGAGCACGTCGGCGTTCATCGCCGCCGGACCGGTATAGCTCTGCGCGGTGGCCGAGCCCGTGGGCTGATTCACCGAGACGCCCGGGCCACCACCGGCACTACAGGCCGCCAGCACGAGCGCACCGAGCGCCGCTCCCAAGCGCAGCGCCTGCGTCGCGCGGCGCGCGAGCGTGGACACGGCGAGAGTAGCGAGGGGGTTGCGGTTCATTGCGGCACTCCCTTAATTGCCCGGACAGGCGGCAGCGGACTGCTGGAACACCTGTTTGAGCTTGTAACCGCCGGCAGTGAAGGCCGTGGTAATCGTGTTGACGGTCGCCAGGTCGGCGGTGCTCTGCGGCACGCGGAAGCACACCGCCTGGAACACCTTGGTGACCTGGCAGGTGGCGAACTGCGTCGCACTCTCGAGCTCGGTGCCGAGCGACTTGGCGCCGTTACCGCTGCCGGGGAGCGAGCTGCTCCAGCCGAGCCAGGCGTTGACGCCGGTGCGCCAGCGGTTCGACCAGCTGTCGTCCGGGGTGATGAAGCCGTAGACGAAGTTGGTCGAGTTGATCAGGTACTTGGGCTGCACCATGCCCTGCGTGTACTGCATGGTGCCGGTATTCATCACCGCACCGAGGGTGCCGTTGAAGTTGTAGTACGCGAACGCCTGCGCCATCGGGTCCATGGCACTGTGGCAACCGACGCAGGTGTTGAGGTAGACGCGGCTGTCACCGCCGGGCGAGCGTGCCACGTCCTGGCGGATGCGATCGGTCGGACGCGTGGTGTCCTCGAGTGCCGGCATGTCGTTGCAGAAGTGATTCATCATCGTGAAGCGGAACATGGCGCGGTTGGTGCCGTTGATGAAGAACGCCTGCTCGGCACCATAAGTGGTGATGAGCCCGGCGGTCGCCGTGGTCGGCGTGCCGTAAGTGGCCGACTGCGTGGTCTGCTTCAGCGTGCTCGACAGATCGACGCCGTTCTGCTCGGCCATCGCGTAGTGATTGTTGTTGGCATTCGAGGCCGCCGGCAGCCCGGACGCGTTCACCGTATACAAGAGGTCCGCGGACAGCGCCGTGTTGAACGGCACATCATCGCGCACCATGCCGATCACCGTGGCCGCATAGTCGTTCAGCGGCGCGAACACCGTCTGGTTGCGGTTGGTCCACGGGATCGAGAGATTCTTCAGTGTCACGTTATAGAAGGTCGGCGCATTGCAGACCGTGCCCGTGCACTGCGTGACGTAGGCCGCCGCAGCGACCAGCCCGGCACTGCCGGGTGCCGCGCCTGGCGCCCCTGGCGCACACGGCGCCGCGGTGCCGTTACCGCAGATGAGCTCAGCCATCTGCTGCAGTGCTGCCGCCGAGGGCGGCACGCCGGCGATGCGCTCGTAGATGCGCTTGGCCTGCTCATATGGACCCGCGTGTGCGGGCAGGGGCAGCTGCGACAGCAGCACCACAGAACCCAGCAGCGCGAGACGTCGCGCGCGGCCCGCGTGGACCTGTGCCTTGTTGGTTACGATTTTCATAGCGCTCGTTAACTCCCAAACTGCCCGATGCGCGAGCGGACTATACGGTTGCCAAGCCCCACCCCTCGTTGTCTCAACCGCATGACGTCGCCAGGTGCCGACAGTTGGGGTTGTTGTAGCCGCGCACTGCTCCATGCGCTCCAAACTGCGAGACCGGTCACGGCGCACCCGCCATCGAACGTCTACCTAGTAGCGCGTTTGAGCGGTGCCCGTGAGGGGCTATGAGAACCGCGGCGAGCGCTGCGGCGCTGTGACGGGATGCGCGCTATCGGGGCCGTGCTGTGACGCGATGCGCGCTATCAAGATCGTCATGTCAATAAGTCATCAGTACGCGGCTGAATTACGTTACATTCGCATGCGACGAGACCAGCGCGCAGCGTGGGAGAGGCACATGCACCTGCGACACGAGCAGCAGCAATTGCAGAAACAGCGGTGGGGCGCGCGCGCGTGCGCCGCGCTGCTGCTGGCGTGCGCCCTGGCCGCCTGCAATGGCGGCGGCAGCGTCAACATTGCCAACAGCCAGGGCGGCGACCCGGCGACCGTCGACTACCCGATCTTCTACGTCAAGCACACCGTGCCGACCAATACCGACGGCACGTTGATGCAGGATGACCTGCGCATCATGCAGGAGGTGCTGCCGTCGGCTGACCTTTATATGCGCGCCACCGCCTCACCGAGCGCCGCGGAAACCAACATCACCGCACCGATCACCGCCGGTGCCGTGTGGGACGTGAAGGACGTGGACACCTCGGCGGACGGCACGATGGTGGTGTTCGCCATGCGGGGACCGCTCACCAAGAACCAGCAGGCGAAGAACCCGCCCTCCTGGCGCATCTACCAGTACAGCGTCGCCAACCATAGCGTGGCGCCGGTGATCGATCCGGCCAACGATCCGGATCCGGCGACTGTTGATGACGTCTCGCCGCACTATCTGCCGGACGGGCGCATCGTCTTCTCGACCACGCGCCAGGACCAGTCGCAGGGCGTACTGCTCGACCAGGGTGACCCGCAGTTCTCTGCCGAGGACGAAAGCCGCACTGAGCCGGCGTTCGTGCTCGAAGTGATGAACCCGGACGGCACTGGCATCCACCAGATCAGCTTCAACCAGAGTCACGATCGCGACGCCACGGTACTCGCCAACGGCCGCGTACTGTGGTCGCGCTGGGACAACATGCCCTCGGGTGGGCGCGACCAGCTGTCGCTCTACTCGTCAAACCCCGACGGCACTGACCTCGAGCTCTATTACGGCGCCAACAGTCACAACACCGGCACCAACAACACCACGGTCGAGTTCGTGCATCCGCACCAGATGCAGGACGGCCGCATCCTGGCCATCGAGCGCCAGTACACCGACGTCGACGACGGCGGTAACCTGGTGATCATCGACGGCACGCACTTCGTCGAGAATACTCCGCAGCAGTTGCTCGCCTTCAGCGCCTACGATGCCAATGCGCCGCAGACGCTCGCGACTTCCTACAACATCGTGACCATCCCCGGGCCCTCGCCCGGCGGGCGCTTCACTTCGGCCTATCCGTTGCAGGATGGTACCGGCCGCATCCTGGTGAGCTGGACCGAATGCCGGCTACTCGACACCACGCTCACCCCGCCGGCGGTCACGGCCTGCACCAGCAGCGCGCTCGCCGCCGCCAACCCGCAGGTGGCACTGCCGGTCTACAGCGTGTGGATGTTCGATCCGACCTCGAACACGCTGATCCCGATCATGCAGCCGGATACCACGGTGATGATCACCGATGTGGCCGTGGCGCAGCCGCGGCCGCTGCCGAACATCATCCCCGACCAGGTCGCCGGCGTCAGCCTCAATGAGAACTGGGCCAACGCCAGTGTCGGCGCCATAGATATAAGGAGCGTGTACGACCTGGACGGCGTCGATACCGCCGTGCCCAACATCGCCACGCTCGCCAATCCGGCAGTCACGCCAGCGAGCGCGCGGCCGGCACGCTTCGTGCGCCTGGAAAAAGCAGTGGCGATTCCGAGCCAGGACCTGCTCAAGCTGTCGGATGCCGCCTTCGGCGCCAGCAACTACATGACCGAGATCCTCGGCTACGCACCGGTCGAGCCGGACGGCTCGGTGATGATCGAGGTGCCGGCGCAGGTCGCCTTCCGCATCAGCGTGCTGGACGCCAATGCCCGCCGCATCACTCCGGCGCAGGGCGTGTGGCTGCAGGTGCAGCCGGGCGAGCAGATCAACTGCAACGGCTGCCACCTGCCGCAGGCCGGTGCGCAGAAGCCGCTGTCGCACGGGCGCCAGGGTCTGTTCAACTCGGCGTGGGCCGGAGCTGCCACGGCCGGGGCGCCGTTCCCGAACACCATCCCCTCCGGCAGCGATGCCTTCATTCCGCAGAACGCCGGCGAGACCATGGCGGAGTCGCGCATGGCGGTGAGCTGCTCCACCGACACGCCGCCGTGCGCGCAGATGATGCCGAGCATCGACGTGATCTACACCGACGTCTGGACCAATCCGGCGGTGGCCACGCCCAATCCGCCCATCTACTATCGCTACGACGATGCCACGCAGTTCTTCACCGCCTTCCCCACCACCGCGCTGTGCATCACGCAGTGGGCCTCGAACTGCCGCATCGAGATCAATTACCCCGAGCACATCCAGCCGCTGTGGGATTACCAGCGCACCGTCACCAATCCGACCACCGGTGCCGTGATCCAGAACAACACCTGCACGCAGGCCGGCTGCCACAATCCGCAGAATGCCGCCGGCACCGCGGTGAACCCGGCGGGCAATCTCGATCTGACGAACAGCGCGTCCGTCACCGAACCGCAGCAAGTGACTTCATATCAGCAGCTGCTGTTCGCCCATAACATCAGTATCATGGGCACGAACGGACAGCCGCAGCAGGTATCGGTGGGCCCGTATGTGAATGCGGGCGCTGCCAATGGTGGACTGTCGAGCACGTTTCTGTCGCGCTTCGCGCCTGGTTCCGGTAGCACGCACGCCGGCTATCTGACCCCCGCGGAGCTACGCTTGGTGTCCGAATGGCTGGATATTGGCGCGCAGTACTTCAACAACCCATGGGATCCAGCGGTACCCGTCAATTGAGCAAAGGACGGACTTGAGCAGGCGTGCGCGCCCGAGTGCGCTCGCGAGCCTCCTGTTGCTGGCAGCGTTGCTCGCCCCCGCATGGTGCACCGCGCGGCAGTACCTGCAGCTGTTCGTCACCGAGCCCTACCTCGAACTGCATACCGGACCGGGGCGCGGCTATCCGGTGTTTCACGTGGTGCCGCGCGACGAGAGTATCGATGTGCTGTTCCGCCGCACCGACTGGTTCAAGGTACGCACCGAGCACGGCGTGGAGGGCTGGGCCAGTCAGAAGGACATGGAAAAGACGATCCTCGCCGATGGCAGCCAGTTCCATTTCAATCTGGGTGACCGCGCCGGCTTCACCTCGCATACTTTCGAGGCCGGCATCTTTGCCGGGGCCTATGGGGGGGCCTCGCTGGTTTCCGGCTATGCCTCGTGGTCGTTCAACTCGCAGCTGGCGCTCGAGGGCGCGCTCGGCGGCTTCTACGGCCGCTTTTCCAATGGCTACACCGGAGACATTGGACTCGCGCACGTGCTGATGCCGGAGAAGCGCTGGTCGCCGTTCCTGACCCTCGGCATCGGCGAGGTGTACACCGAGCCCAAGGCCACCCTGGTGGTGCCCGCCAACCGCAACGAGCCCACGGCCTACGTCGGCGGTGGCATCCGCTTTTATCTTACCCGGCGCTTTTTCCTGCGCGCCGAGTACAAGGCGCACTGGGTCTTCACCAAGCGCAATCAGAATGAGGAAGCTGACGAATGGAAAGCTGGATTCGCGTTCTTCTTCTGAGTGCAGTGCTCGCAGCGCTCACCGGCTGCGCCTCGGTGCGCAACTGGTTCCACCACGGCTCCGCGCAGAACGGCGCCGCCGCCGACCAGTCCGTGGACCAGAACGCCCCGCCGCCGCGGGTCATTGAACCCGAGGTGGCGCGGCGCCAGGTCAAGGTGCCGCGGATCCGCAGCTCCAATTTCGAGCTGGGGGCCGATTACGGGGTGCTTTCCATCGAGGACTTCGGCGCCCACCCCTCTTACGGTTTCACCCTCGCCTATCACATTACCGAGGACTTCTTCTTCCAGGGTGAGTGGGGCCGCTCGCGCGGCGGCCAGACCAGCTTCGAAACCTTAAGCGGCATCCAACTGCTTACCGAAGCTGAGAGACGCTTCACGTACTACGACGTCTCACTGGGCTACAACTTCCTGCCGGGCGAGGCCTTTATCGGTCGCGGCATCGCCATGACGAGCGCTATGTACTTCCTCGGCGGGGTCGGTGGCACCGAATTCGGCGGGGACACGAAGTTCACGGTGAATTTTGGTGCCGGCTACAGGATCGTGCCGGCGGACTGGCTGGCCCTGCACATTACCGTGCAGGATCACGTGTTCCAGTCGAGCCTGCTGGGCACCACCAAGCTCACCAACAACCTCGAGGCGCGCATCGGCACGACCGTCTTCTTCTAGAGGGACGAGCATGAAGAACCGAATCGCAGCGATTGTCGCCGTTGTCGCCATCGCGATGCCGGCGTTCGCCGGCACCGGCAGCGCCGCACCGTCGTTCACGCTTGGCTCGAACGGTGGCAAGGAAATCAGCCTGGCGCAGTACAAGGGCCAGGTGGTGATGATCAATTTCTGGGCGAGCTGGTGCGGCCCGTGCCGCGAAGAGATGCCGTTGCTGGAAAGCATTTACAAAAAGTACAACCGACTTGGCTTCACCATGCTCGGTGTGAACGTGGAGCCGGACTCGAAAGCGGCCAACGACTGGCTGAAGCAGACGCCGGTGAGCTTCCCGATCCTCTACGACACCGACAGCAAAGTGAGTAAGCTATACGAGGTCGCGGGCATGCCGAGCACGGTGATCATCGATCGCAACGGCACGTTGCGCGTGCTGCACCGCGGCTACAAGCCGGGCGACGAGAACGAGTACATGGACAGCATCCGCGCGCTGATCCGCGAGTGAGCGATGCCGGGCCGCGGGGAGGTTAAGAGCATGAGCACGGTGCAGCGACTGACGCGAGTGATGAGTGCCGCGCTGGTGCTCGCCGTGCTGGCCGGCTGCGCCGCGCCGACCCCGTGGGTCAAGCCCTACGAGCGCGAGCATCTCGCCGATCCGATCATGTCCTTCAATCGCGATCCGGTTGCCAACAGCTACGTCGATCACGTGTTCGAGACGCGCGAAGGCGCTCACGGCGCCACGGGCGCCGTCGGCGGCGGCTGCGGATGCAATTGAGCGGTGCGGCACGCGCCCCGCGCGTGCCAGCGGCACCGACCCTGAGTCCCTTCGCGCGCACGCTGCTGGCGCTGGCGGTGATCACCGCGCCGGCGCTCGGCGGCGTACTGCCCGAAGACCGCGCCGACGTCATGTGGCACTACTACAACGGCGGCGACATCACGGTCGAAGGGCCGGAAGTGCTGGTGCGCAAGAAAGTGGGCGACAGCCTGTCGTTCACCGCCGGCTACTACGAGGACATGATCTCGAGCGCCTCGATCGACGTGAAGCTGTCGGCGAGCCCGTACCACGAGGTGCGCAAGCAGGAGAATGGCGGCATCGACTACCTGCACGGCAATACCACTTACAGCGCCGGCTACATCCATAGCCGCGAGCCGGACTACATCGCCGACACCACCTACTACTCGATCAGTCAGAGCATGTTCGGCGATCTGACCACGGTCACCATGGGCTACCGCCGCGGCTGGGACCAGATCTTCCGCGACATCAAGGATCCGGACGGGCAGATCGTCAACGACCCGACCTTCCACCAGCGCGCCGATCACCGCGGCTACTCGCTGTCGCTAAGCCAGATCCTCACGCGCAACGCGATCATCAACCTGAACTATGAGCTGTTGACCGATCAGGGCTATCTGGCCAACCCGTACCGCAAGATCCGCTACCTGTCCCCGGGCGGCCTCGGCTTCACCCTCGCCGACCAGGTCTATCCGAACACCCGCACCAGCAACGCGGCCTCGATCCAGTGGAAGTACTACCTGCCGTGGAAGGCGGCGCTCACGGCGCAATACCGCTTCTTCCACGATACCTGGGACATCACGGCCAATACCGTCGAGCTCGACTACACCTTCCCGATATACAAACGCTGGCTGTTCGACACCTCGGTGCGCTACTACCAGCAGACCCACGCGAGCTTCTACAGCGACCTGTTCCCGCGCGCTGACTACCAGAATTTCATGGCGCGCGACCGTGAGCTGGCAGCGTTCCACAGCTACGACGTGGGCGCCGGTGCCTCCTATCAGTTCCACGTGCCGGGCGCGCCGTGGATCAGCAAGAGCACGGCCAACATCCGCTACGATCACCTGCTGATCGACTACAGCGACTTCCGCGACGCGCTGCTGGCTGCCGAGTACGGCGCCGGCAACGAGCCGCTGTACCGCCTGAACGCCAATATCATGGAGATCTTCGTCTCCATCTGGTACTGAGAGCGGCGCGCATCACCCCTGCGCGGCGGTCGCGAGTGCGTTAAGCTCCGCGGTCAGCCGCTACCGCTTTTTCGTCGCTGTCGTCAAGCGGAGACAGCCTCAGGGGAACTACATGCGCATGCGCACCTCGCTCATCACGTTGCTGGCTGGACTCACCTTGCTCAGCGTCACCGCCGCCGTTCAGGCGCAGTCCGCGCGCGAGGAAGGGCGTCTGCTCATCGCCAGTGAGGTGCTGGAGGAGCTGCGCAACGCGCGCGATCAGGTGATCCCCGACCGACTGCTGGAGCGCGCCTACGGCATCGCCGTCTTCCCCGATCTCACCAAGGTCGCGTTCTTCGCCGGCGGCCGCCGCGGCCACGGGGTCATGGTGGTGCGCGACAAGCAGGGTCGTTTCAGCTCGCCGGTGTTCATCACCATGACCGGCGGCAGCTTCGGCTGGCAGTGGGGTGTGCAGTCGACCGACATCGTGCTGGTGTTCACCACGCCCAAGGGCATCGAGGGCATCAGCGGCGGCAAAGTGACACTCGGCGCCGACGCTTCCGTCGCGGCCGGCCCGGTCGGCCGGCAGGCCTCGGCAGCGACCGACGCCAGCCTCAAAGCAGAGGTTTATTCCTACTCACGCACTCGCGGAGTGTTCGCAGGTCTTTCGGTCGACGGCAGCGCCATCACCATCGACGACTCGGCCAACGCGGCCTTCTACAATAAGCCCGGACTGACTGCGGGCGACGTGCTTGCGGGCAGCGTGACCACGAACGACGATGCCGCACGGCGTTTCATGGCGGCGGTGGCCACCAGCACCGGTACGCAGCGCTCGGCCTCTGCCGCTGTGGCGCCGACGGTCGCAGCGCCGCCGGCCGCCGCCAACCCCCCGCCGCCGGCAGCACCGGCCGCCGCGCAGTCTTTCCCGCTGGCCGATCCGCACCCAGGCCAGGATCCGAAGTAGCGCTTCAGGGACTGCTGCCCGGTGTCGCCGCCACTGCTGCGGCGACTGCCGCGGGCGGCGGCGCGGCGAGCTTGCGGTTCATCTCCCGGCGTAGCAGCACATAGCTGGTGAGTGCCTGCAGCGTCACGGTGGCGACCGACAGGTACCAGACCTGCGTCAGCGTGAAATGCGCTTGCCGTGACAGCCAGAACAGCGGCGCCACATAGGTCAGCAGGCGCGATGCCGAACTTGCCAGCGCCGGCCAGGTGTTGCCGAGTGCCTGGAACCCACCGGAGAAGCTGAACACCAGCCCCGAGGCGACGAAGTTCCAGGAAATGATGCGCAGGTACCGGGCGCCGACCGCCACGACCTCCGGCTCGCGGCTGAACCACTCGATGAACCATTGCGGCCGCACCTGGCACAACAGCGTGATGGCCAGCATGAGGATGGTGCTGAGGATCACCGCGCTGCGCACGGTCTCGCGCACCCGCTCGAAACGCCGCGCACCAAAGTTCTGCCCGGCGACGGGTGCCACCGCGAACGCCAGCGACATGACCGGCAGGAACAGTGCCTGCATCACCCGTCCGCCGATGCCGAAACCCGCCTGCGCGGCCGGTCCAAACGGGCGGATGACGTGGTAGATGACGCCCAGGATCAGAAACATCACGAAGAACTCACCGCCGGCCGGCAGCCCGACATTGAGAATGCGGCCGATGAGCGGCCAGCGCGGTGCCCACAGCTTCGGGTTGAGTGCGACGTAGTGTTCCAGGCGCACGAAGTAGACCCACAGAAAGATGACGCCCACGGCGATGGCGAGTGTGCTGGCGAGCCCCGCGCCGGCGGTGCCGAGCGCATGGTGCGTGAGCCAGCCGCTGATCAGGATCGGTGCCAGCACGGCATTCAGCACGACGGTGAGCATCTGCACGACCATGGTGGGCTTGACGATGCCGGTGCCACGCAGCGCCGATGCCATGGCGACCAGCGCAAACTGCAGGGCCATGCCGGGGGTGTACCACCACAGGTAGGCGGCGCCGGCCGTGGCGGCCGCCGGATCTGCAGCCAGCACGCGTGCGTAGCCGCTGCCGAACAGGAATCCGCCCGCCAGCGTGAGCACGCCGCAGATGGCTGACAGCAGCACCGACTGGTTGAACACCAGGTTCGCGCCGGGCTGATCCTTGCGCCCCGCGGCGTGCGAGACGAGTGCCACTGTGCCGACGCCGAGCATCTGCGTGAGCGCCAGGATCACGAACGTCACGGTCCCCGCACTGCTGACCCCGGCGATCGCGGCATCGCCCAGACGCGACACGAAGTACAGATCGATGATGAAGTACAGCGTCTGGAACAGCATGCCGATGGCGATCGGCACCGCCATCTCCACCAGCAGTTTCGGGATGGGTCCCTGGGTCAGATCCTTCATGACATCGCCTGCCTTTCTGGCGCCCTAAAGAGCGCAAATCCACGCAGTGAACTCATCGGTTCACCCCACCACAGTCCCATCGACCTGCCCGCATCAGCTCACGCGCTTATAGCGCTTGCGCCATTTGCGCCAGTCACGCTCGAGGGACAGCGCCATGCGCCCGGCCGCCTTGGCGAGCCACGCGCCGCGCCGCGTCTTCAAGTCGGCGAGGATGCGCGTGCGCTGCCCTGGCGTGCCGAGATGCATGTTGGCGGTCTCCCAGCCCATCATCCACAGCAGGCGCGCTTCGTCGCGCCCGCGCGGCAGGCTCGCAAGCTCGATGCGGCTGCAGTCGGGCGCGAGCCGCCGGATCAGCCAGGTGCCCTGGACGGACAGAAACGGGTCTGGCACGCGCACCGCGCGGCGAATGAGCTCCTGATAACGCGGCGCGCGCAGCTTCTGTCCCCGCGCCCAGAGCCACGCGGACGGCGCGAGCGGCTTGGCTTCGCGCGCAATCATGCCGCCGCGCCAATCGGCGAGTGCGACCAGACGCAGTCGCCCGAGACTGCCGAGTCCCGCCTGGCGGTGCACCAGGCGCAGGCCGAACTCGCCGTGCGGCAGTGCCCGGTCGAGCAGAGCCCGCGGACGCCCGTGCACCGGGCGCGCGGCGGTTGGCAAGGCGCGCAATCGATCCCAGAACGGCCGCTGGTCCTTCAGCCGCGCGATGGCCAGATCACGCAGCCAGCGATAGCGCTCCGCCAGCACCGCCGCCCCGCCACCTTCACTCAGCGACTCGCCGTAGCCCTCGACGATCGCGGCGCAGGCGCTGCGCCCGGACAACCTCAGCTGCGACTCCTGCGCCGCCAGCAGCGCGCTCGTGCCGAGCCGCACCAGGTCCTGCGTATAGGGCAGCACCACCGTCTCATCGAAATCGTTGACACCCCAGATGAGGCGCCCCTCGGCGTCGCGCCAGGTGCCGAAGTTCTCGACGTGCAGGTCACCGACGGCGAGCACCTTGGGTGCAGCGCCGAGCTCAGCGCAGGTCTCGGGCCACTGCTGCGCCCAGCGGTAGAACGTCGCACGCAGGAAGCTGAAGACGTCGGCCGCCATCAAGCGGTGCTTGAGCTCGAGATCGCTGCGCAGCACGGGCAGGCGGCCGGCGAGCCAGCGCTCGTAGGCGGCGGTCGTCGCGAGGATATCCATGCTGCCGCAGATTAGATGAGGCGCTGCGCAGCTGCCAGATCAGTGCAGCGGGCCGGAGCCCGCCCCAGCGCCTGCGAGTTCACGGTAAGCGGCGGCGAACTGTGGCCACCAGCGATCGCGCCGCAGGTAACTGTGGCTGACGCCCGCCAGCGGCACAAAGCGCGCCCCGGCCAGCGCTGCGGCGAAACTGCTGGAGTCGGCCGGCGGACACTCGCGGTCGTCGAGTCCGTGCAGCGCGATCCATGGCGCCGGCAGTGCCGCCGGCGGCTGCAGCCGCACGCCGCCGCTGCGCGGCGTCGAGGGGACCGCGAGCGCGTGGCACAGCGGCTTCACCAGGTCGAAGTCCGCACAGAAGGAGAGAGTCACTGCGCCGGCAAACGTGCCGCGGGGCGCCTGCGCCAGGGCGATAAAAGCGAGCGTCGCACCCGCCGAGTGTCCGATCAGCACGGGTGCTACCGGCGGCACGGCGTAGCGCTGCTCGAGAGCGCGCGCCAGCCCCGCCAGATCATCGGCCGGCGAGACGCACGCCGCCGGATCGCTGCTGAAACTCGCCAGCAGGTCGCGCACATCGACGCCGGCGACGAGCGTGCCATCGGTCGCGAGCTGCCGGGCAATCGAGGCGATGTGATAACTCCAGCCGCGATCGCCCGACAGCAGCAGCGCGAGGCGTTGTGGCGGCCCCGGCGGCAGATACAGATGCAGCTCGTGGAAGCGCCCGAAGGATGTCACCTCGGAACGGCGCGCGTCATCAACGCTCGCACACTGCACGAGTATCAGGCCGCTGAGCGCAGCCAGGGCCGGGCGCCAGGCGCGCACCGGTCCCCCCGCCTCGCTGCGGGGGCCGGCACGTGCTGCCCTGCGCCTCAGAAGCGCTGCGAGAACTTGATGCCGATCGTGCGCGGCTGCACCGGCAGGATATACACCTGGTTGTTGATCACCGGATTACTCTCGGTGAAACGTGACAACTGGGCACGCTTGTCGGTGGCGTTGCTCACGAACACCTGCAGGTTCATGTTGCCACGATCGACGCCGCCGGAAAGATCCAGCATGCCCCAGGCGGGCATCATGCCGATCTCCGCCACCACCGGCGCCTGCAATACCGGCGCGGTCTTGTTCTGGTAGGTAAAGCTCGCCTGCGCAAACGGCGCCCACTGATTGATCGCACCCCAGGTGTAGCGCGCGGTCAGCGTGCCCTTGAACTTCGGTACGACCGGCAGGTTGGTGCCAGCCGGCGCCAAGGGACCGACCCACTCGCCGCCCGGCAGGAACGGATAGGCGTTCGTCTGGGTGGCACAACTGGTGACGCCGATGGGCGAAGGCGCACCGCAGTAGTTCTCCGTCAGCACCGGATTCAGCCAGGTGAAGTTGCTGCTGATCAGCAGGTGTTCGGTGGGCACGAGGTCGAGCTCGTTCTCGACGCCCTTGATGCGCGCATCCCCGCCGTTGGCGATCGCGGTGATGCTCGGCGGCACCAGGAACGAGAACTGGAAGTTCTTCCAATCTTCCCAGAACAGCGCGCCGTTCCAGCGGACGCGATGATCGAGCCACTCGGTTTTCCAACCCACCTCATAGTTGATGAGATAGTCGGCCGCGTAGGGCGGAGAGTTGGGGCCGGAGACGCGATTGACGCCGCCCGGGCGGAAGCCCTTGGAGTAAGTGAAGTACACCAGCTGCTCGGGTGTGATCTTGTACGTCAGTGTGCCCTTGGGTACCGTGCCGTGATCACTCGTTTCCGCGTCGAGGTTGGTACAGGGCGCGAACTTGGTCGAGGGCGGCGTGGTGCAGGGGCCACCCAGGGGGTAGCCCGGCCCGTAGCCGAAGAAGCCGAGCAGCGAGTTGTCGTACTTGTACCAGCGGATGCCGCCGGTCAGCTCCAGTTGCGGAATGATCTGCCAGCTCGCCTGCGCGAACGTCGCCCAGTCGCGGTCGACGCGCTGCTCGTCGGTCAGCCAGATCGCACCGGGAAAGCCCGGCACGGAATATGCCGTCGCGAGCGGATCCGGTCCGGGGGCAGGCGGCGTCACAGTGCTGGTGTAGCCGTAGCCCGGCATGGTGTACAGCTGCCAGATGTCATGCAGCTGGCGCTGAATGAATGCACCCACGGTGCCTTTGACCGGATACTCGGCGGGCGTGGTGAGGCGGATTTCGTGACTCCACTTCTCGAAGTAGCCGGCACCGTTGACGAACTGTTGCGGCATGATCGGCTTACCGTTGTTGCCGATGTAGTTCACGCCCGAGCCGTACACGCGGTCGTAGAACTCGGAGTAGTCGCTGTAGTCGGCCACGGAGCTGCCGTCACGCTTGAAGTAACCACCGGCATACACCAGGTCGAAGCCGCTCATTTTGCCTTCGACCGTGAGCGCTGCCTGATACCAGGAATCGAGTGAGTTCTCGGGTCCGAAATGCACCAGGTCGAGGTCGCCGACCGCCGGGTCGTAGGCGAAGAAGCCCTCGGTCGAAATGTCCTGCGCCATGAACGTCGGCGTGATGCTCCAGTTGTCGCCGACATCGAACTTGATCGCCCCGCGGCCACCGCGGGTGTCAACCGTGTTGTAATCATTGCGCAGCCAGGCCGAGTTGCTGATGGAGCCGGCACCGATCGGCGCGATCGTTGGGCAGGCATAGGTCTGCGGCGTCTGCCCGGCCCAGGTGGGAAAGGTGCGCACGCCGTTGAAGATGCAGGCGTTGGCATCGGTACCCGGGACGTTGCTGATGTAGCCCGCGTCGTGCTCATCCCAGCCGACCAGCCGGACTGCCGCGAACGAGGCCAGCGGGATGTTGACGAAACCCTCGACCTCGTAACCGGTGCCGCCGTGATCGACACGGTTGCCCTGGATGTCGTAGCCCGCCGCAAACTTGGTCGGGTCGGGCTTGTTGGAAATGATGCGCACCGTGCCGGACTCGGAGCTCGCGCCGAACAGCGTGCCCTGCGGTCCCTCCAGCACCTCGATACGCTGCACGTCGTAGATGTGCACATCGGGCGTGCCGTCGATGGTGGTCACCGGCATTTCGTCGAAGTAGATGCCGACACTCGGCTGCGAGCCGGAATGGTTGCCGTCGCCGCCGCTCACCACACCGCGGATATAGACGTGCGCGTCGCCCGGCTGGCCGTTGCTGCCCTCGCCCTGCCCGCGCACGTAGGAGATGCTCGGTGAGTACTTCACGTAGTCATCGAGGTTGACGATGCCCATTTGCTCGATCTTCTGCGTGTCGAACACTTGCACGCTGATCGGCACGTTCTGCAGGTTCTCGACGCGCTTCTGCGCGGTGACCACGACCTCCTGCAGACCGCCGCTTTCGGCCTCGGCGCCGGCGGCGGCATCAGCGGCATACGCCGCTGGCACTGCGGCGAGTAGCGTCGCAGCAACGGGAACACTTCTTCGCAGGACTACACGGCGCGTGCCGGCTTGTTCACGCGCCAATTTCCGCCGTCTACTACGTGTCATCGCTGGACCTTTTCTATTAATTCGATTGTGGTAAAGGCGCCGCTCCCTTGTGTCCAAGCGTAACCGATGCGAATCGATTTTCAAGAAGGCGCGAGTGCGCTAAATCGTGTTCGGTACCTCCGGGTAGCGCACCAGCACTTCGCCGAGCGCCGACTTGAGCGGCGTCAGATACGGCTCGAAGTGTCGCCAATGTTCAAGCGCTTCGCGGAAAATCGGCTGACGCACCTGCTCGGAGCTTGCGGTACGCACCGCGCGCTCGTTCTCATGGAACCTCAGGCACGCCGCCTCGAACGGCAGCCGGCAATAGCCGAGCAGCGCGCGCACCTGCGCCTCGGTAGCGCCGATCATGTCCTCGTAGAGCACCCGGTGCACACGCCGCGGCAGCACCTGGTCGAAGTGCGCCATGAGGGCGACGTAGTCGCGGTAATAGTGCCCGATGTCCTCCAGTGAATAGGTGAAATTCTGTCCGCGCGCAAAATGCTGGCGGAAGCAGGAGAAGCCGCAGCCGAGCGGGTGGCGGCGCGCGTCGATGATGCGCGCGTTCGGCAGGATCAATTGAATGAGGCCGACATAGAGGCAGTTGTTCGGCATCTTGTCGACGAAAAACGGCGCGTCGCTCTTACGTAGCGCGCGCGTGCGCTCCAGATAGCGCTCGCCCAGCAGGCGCAGCTCCTCGGGCGGCAATTCCGCCAGCGCCTCCAGAAACGCCGCCTCGCCGGCGCCGCGGCGGGCAATCTCGCGCGCCAGCAGCGGGATGTCGGGCAGCTCCATGGTGCCCTCGACGAGCGAATGGCTGGCGAGGATCTGCTCGATGAGCGTCGATCCCGAGCGCGGCAGCCCGACCACGAAGATCGGATCGGCCGCGGGGGCGCCGGCGCCGGCGCGGGCGGCGAAGAACTCGGCAGTGAACAGGGCGCGCGAGCGCGCCACTAAGCGGCTGTTGTCCTGCGAGTCGTACGGGTGCATGCGCCGACGCAGCGCATTGCCGGCCTGGTAGTGGCCGAAGGAGTCCTGCCAGGCGCACCGGTCTTCCAGTGCCTTGCCGAGTGCAAACTCGAAATGCAGGCGGTCTTCGTCCGCAAGATCAGGGCGCGCGAGCGCGCTGCGCAGGCTGTGCAGCTCGGCGTCAGTGAAGCGGTAGGTCTTGAGGTTGGCGAGGCTCCACCAGGCTTCACCGAGGGTTGGCTCGAGCGCGATCGCGCGCCGATAGGCGGCGATACTGTCGTCGCTGCGATTGACCGTCTTCAGCGCATGTCCGTAACTCAGCCAGCCCTTGGGCTGCTGCGGGAACTCGTGCAGCAGCGGCTCGTACACGCGGATCGCGGCCCGGTACTCACCGAGGTGGGCGAGCACTGCAGCGTGCAAATTGCGGTAGCCCGGGTGGCGCGGCTCCTTGGCGAGCAGCTGCTCGACCTGCATGAGCGCCTGTGCGCCTTTGCCCTGGCGATTGAGCACCATGGCGTAGTTGTGACGGGCGGCATCAAAGCTCGGCGCCAGCTCGAGGCAGCGCTCCAGCAGCTGCTGCGCGTCCTGATAGCGACGCAGGCGCGCCGCCACTTCGGCGCGCATACGCAGCGCCGCCACGTCGGTGGGATGGCCCTGCAGATGTGCGCGCAGGCGCGCATCGGCGAGCGGCAGGTCGTTGCTGACCAGGGCACGCGCCGCCTCGTTGAGGCGCGGGTCGCTGCTCGCGGCCTGCAGATAACGCGCACGAGCCTCGTCGGCGCCCGGCGCATCCCCCTGAGTATCGAGCTGGTCAGCCAGCAGCCGCCAGGCATCCGCTGAGTCCGGCTTCAGTAACAGTGCGCGCCGCAACGCGGCGACGGCCTCCTCGGTGCGGCCGCTCTCACTGAGCGCCACGGCGAGTTCCAGCTGCACGGGGGCTGCGCGCGGCTGCGCGCGCGCGAGCGGCTCGAGAATCTGCAGAGCGGCCGCGCGCTGCCCGCTGATGCGATGCGCCGCTGCGAGGATCAGCTGCGCGCGCGGATGGCCGGGCGCGAGCTTGAGGATCTCGCTCGCCTGCTCGGCCGCGAGCCGCGCATCCCGCTGCAGCAGCCGTGCCGCATGAGCCAGAGCGACCTCGAGAGTGCCCGTCGGCTTTGGAAGCTTGCTCACCCGCTCGCCCTAAGGTCGCAGTCCATGATTGTGGCGGATCCTAGGCAAGTTTCCGCCATCCGAACAGCTCCGTACCGGTAGTCGGGCGGTACACCCCCCAGTTAGAGAGATGGGCTTTCGGGCGCGCTTGCGGCACATTATTCGGCTCACCTGATCATGGCGAGGCGCTGCAGGAGCACCCGTTGAGCGAAACCGTCCCCGCCCCGAACCCGGTGGTGAACCGCATCGGCGCCGCCGGCAGTACCGCCGTCGGCATCCTCGCCGCCATCAGTTTCTGTCACATGCTCAATGACATGATGCAGTCGCTGCTGCCGGCGCTGTATCCCATGCTCAAGAGTTCCTACCGTCTGAGTTTCGGCCAGATCGGTCTGCTGACCTTCACTTTCCAGTTCACCGCCTCGCTGCTGCAGCCCCTGATCGGTGCCTATGCCGACAAGCGGCCACGGCCCTACTCGCTGGCCGTCGGCATGGGCTTCACGCTCATTGGCCTGGTGCTGCTCGCCTTTGCCGACAGCTACGCGCTGCTGCTGGTGGCGGCCGCGCTGATCGGCACCGGCTCCTCGGTGTTCCATCCGGAATCCTCGCGCGTCGCGCGCATGGCCTCGGGCGGCAAGCACGGCCTCGCGCAATCGGTATTCCAGGTGGGCGGCAATTTCGGCTCCGCCGCCGGACCGCTGCTGGCGGCTTTCATCGTGCTGCCGCACGGGCAGGCGAGCGTGGCTTGGTTCTCGGCGGTGGCGCTGCTCGGAATGTTCGTGCTGCTCAACGTCGGGCACTGGTACAAGAGCCACGGCCTCAGCCGTCTGCGGCGCGCCGCCGGCGCGCAGCCGGCCGCTCCGCGGCATCATGTGGTGCGTGGCATCAGCGTGTTGCTGGCACTCATCTTCTCCAAGTATTTCTACCTGGCGAGCATCACCAGCTACTACACGTTCTATCTGATCGAGCAGTTCCACGTGTCGGTGCGCAGTGCCCAGCTGCACCTGTTCGTGTTCCTCGCCTCCGCGGCGCTCGGTGGCATGATCGGCGGTCCGCTCGGTGACCGGGTGGGCAGCAAATACATCATCTGGGCCTCGATCCTGGGCGTCGTGCCGTTCACCCTGCTGCTGCCGCACGCCAATCTGTTCTGGACCGGCATCCTCACCGTGCCGATCGGTCTGATTCTGTCATCGGCCTTCCCGGCGATCGTGGTGTACGCGCAGGATCTGCTGCCCGGTCGCACCGGCACGGTGGCCGGATTGTTTTTCGGCCTGGCGTTCGGCATGGGCAGCGTCGGCGCCGCGGTACTGGGCAAGCTCGCCGATCATTTCGGCATCAGCTGGGTGTACGGCGTCTGTGCTTTCCTGCCACTGATCGGCTTGCTGGCGGCGCTGCTGCCGGACGTGCACAAGTATCACGCGCAACAGGCCGCGCCGGCGCGCGCATGATGCTCCTGTCGCACGCGCTGCTGGATGAGCTCGCGACCAAGGCGCAGGCGAGCCCGCGGGCGCGCGCCCACCACAATATTCACCCACACGCTTCCGACCCGGTGCAGCGCTTCCTGGTGGTGGCGCTGCGCGATTCCTACTTCCGTCCGCACCGCCATCGCAGTAAGTCGGAGCTGGCCACGCTGCTGCGCGGGCAGGTCACTCTGCTGACGTTCGATGCGCGCGGCCAGGTCACCGCGCGCTTCCGCGTAGGTGACGGCACTGAGAGCCTTGCCTACGAGACACCGCCAGACACCTGGCACACGCTGGTGCCGGGCGAGTCGGGTGTCGCTTTCCTCGAGGTCAAAGAGGGTCCGTACGATGCCGCCACCGCCACGGAGTTCGCACCCTGGGCGCCGCCCGAGGGCGATATTGCGGTGGCGCGCTTCTTGGCCTGGTTGCGCGAGGCGCAGCCAGGCAGCACGCCGCCCGTCTGAGTCAGACCTTCTGCGACGGAACCTGCCGCTGCAGTCCACGCAGGTAGCTGCCCAGCTCACCCGAGGGCATGGCTTCCTCGAGATAGGTAAACGTACCCGACTGCATGACTTCGCGTCCGGCTGCCGCCAGGCCTGCCATGGCAGATCGATACAGCGAGGTCGACAGGCTCACCCGGCGCACTCCCGCCGCAGCGAGCTCTGGCACCGAGAACGATCTGTCGCGCATACCGACCATGAAATTCACCGGGCGCCGCAGAGCCGCACAGACGCTGCGCACCGCGGGCAGATCCGGCAAGCCCGGAGCGAACAGAACGTCAGCCCCGGCACGCTCGAACGCCTGCAGACGCCGCAGCGTGTCTTCCAGATCCACGCCACCGTAGAGAAAGCCCTCGGCGCGGGCTGTGAGCACGAACGGAAACGGCAGCTGGCGCGCCGCCTCCGCGGCAGCCGCCACGCGCTCGACCGCGTGTGCGAACCCGTAGAGCGGCGCGCGCTCATCGCCACTCGCGTCCTCGATCGAGCCGCCCACCAGCCCGGCTTCCGCCGCCAGGCGGATGGTGTCTGCCACGACCTCCGGAGCAGCGCCAAAACCGTTCTCCAGATCTGCGGCCACCGGCAGCGGACTTAGGGCCGTGATGAGGCGCGCGTGCGCGAGGGCCTCGGCGCGTGTGATCTCGCCGTCGAGTCGTCCGAGCGTGGCAGCGCACGCTGAGCTTGAGGTCGCGAGCGCCTGGAAGCCCAGTCCGGCCATAACCGCAGCCGAGCCGCCATCCCAGACGTTGGGAATGACGAACGTGGCGGCCTGATGCAGCGCCTGAAACGCGCGCGCCAGTTGCGGCTGGTTCATCGGCGGCGCTCGGTCAGGAGTGTGGAAGAACCCCGGTTCATCGCAGTCTGCTGGGCCTCTCTCAAGGGGACAGAATTATAGAACCTCTCAGCACGCATTCAACGCGCGCAACGCAACGCGCATGGGGTCTTGCGCCGCGCCGCTTTTTGACTTCCGCGCCACGTCGATGGCGCTAAAGTGGCTTATGCGCCTGCCGCTCCTCCTCGGGACGCTCGCCGCGCTCGCGCCACTGCAGGCCGGCGCGGCAGTGAGCCCCTGTCCGCGCAACGCCGCCGCCGCGCCCGCGCTCGAGCGGTTGCGCACGAGCATGGCCGCGGGTCGGTTCGTCGCCTACGAACCGACCTCGCTGGCAGTTGCCAACGGCAAAGTGACCGCGGCAGACCCCGTGAGCGTGCGCGCTGACCTCACGGTGCTGCGCCACCAGTTCGACGGCCTGATCACCTACGATGCAATTCACGGGGCCGAGAGCATCGCGCCGCTCGCTGCCGAACTGCATTTCCGCGCGCTGATCATCGGTGTCTGGGATCCCACCGACGCAACACAGCTCGCCGCGGCACTCACGAGTGCCCGGCGTTATCCCACTCTGGTAGTTGGAATCTCGCTCGGCAACGAGCTGTTGTTCGCTCAGCGCAGCGACCCGGCGGCCCTCTCGGCGCTGGTGCGCCGGGTACGCGTGGAGGCGCCCGCACTCGCCCTGAGCACCACCGAGCCCTTCCACATCTACCAGCAGCCGAATGTGGCCGCGCTTCTCAAGGAGCTCGATTTCCTGCTGGTCAACGTGCACCCGGTGTTCCAACCGTGGTTCCGTAGCGCCGGCGATGCGACCGCGGCGCAGTTCGTCGTCAACGTGCTGACGCTGTTGCGACCGCTCGCCTGCGGGCCGCTGTTGGTGAAGGAGACTGGCGTGCCCACGGCGCCCGTGGAGCAGGGCTTCAGCGAAACCCGGCAGGCCGCGTTCTATCGCGAGCTGCGCGGCCGGCTCACCCCGACGCGCGATCAGGCGTTCAGCTATTTCGCGGCTTTTGATGCGCCGTGGCGCGCGCTCGATGCGACGCCCGTTGCCGGGCCGCATGCGGAAGAAGCGCACTGGGGCCTGTTCGACTCGCGCCGTGTGCCGAAGGAAGCCGCGCGCGAACTCGCGCCGCTGCCCCACTAGCGGTCACTTCACCGCCATGGCGACCTTCACTTTGTCGCCGCTCTCCGCTTTCGGTGGAGTGTTCACAATGAACACCCGCGCCGGCTCGATCTGACCATCTGACAGCAGCGCATCCTGAATCACTTGCGCCCGCTGCTTGCCGAGTGCTTGCAGGTCTGCTTCTGACACCTGGATGTGATCCAGCAGGGCCGTGTTGAGATCGGCGATGGCCGGATCGTACGCTGGCGTCTCCTTGCGCTTGGTCTGCTGCACGGCCAGCACGCTCGGCGGCAGCGCCGCATCCTTGCCGAGGTCGGCCTGGAACTGCGCCAGCAGCAGCTTAAAGTGTTGTTCCGGATCGGCGAGCGCCAGCTCGCCCGCAGTGTCGGGGTGCTTCTTGCCTTCTCGCGTAGCCTGTTCGCGCGCCAGCAGTTCATCGCGCAGACGTACTGCCGCCAGGCGCGGCTGATCAATCGTCTTGGAGTAGACGATCGGCACATCAAGCTTCAGCTGCGGACGCTCCTTGAGCGCCTTGGCGATCGAGGCGAGCTGCTCCTTAGCCGGCGGCTGCAGCTCGGCACTGCCGGGGTCGAAGTCGATCTCGTTGACGTGCTCGCCGCCGCCAAACAGGTGCCCGAGCAGTGCGAACGGCGCGGTCGCCGCCTTGACGATGATGTTGACGAAGATCTTCCAGATGATCGGTCCGTAACGAAATTTCGGATCATCCAGCGAACCATTCATCGGCAGATCCAGGTCGATGACCCCGTTGCGATCCTTGAGCAGCGCGACCGCCAGTTTGAACGGCGCGTGGATGGCATCGGGACTCTCGACGCGTTCGCCGAGCTCCAGCTGGTCCACCACGAAGTGCTGCTTGGCATCGAGTTTGCGCTGGTCGATCTTGTAGCTGACATCGACCGAGAGCTTGCCTTTGTCGATCTTGTAACCGACGAAGTGTCCCGAATACGGATTGACAATCGTGAGGTCGACGTCCTTGAAGCTCATGGTGACGTCGGTGTACAGCGCCGCGGACAGCAGATTGAGCTCACCGCCGATGTGCACCGGCGAATAACGGTCGAGCTTGCCGTTGAGCTCCATCTTGGCACGCGAGCGCGGATCGGACGACAGGCCCGTGATCGTGCCGCCGAGTGCCTGAATGCCGACCGAGAAACTCGGCTTGATCCAGAGGTCGGCATAGTTGGCGGAGCCATCGATCACGCGCACTGTGCCGATCGACAGCGGAAATCGAGTGAGCGGAGTCGGCGCCACCGGCGGCGGCCGCTTGGCCGCCGTGCGCGCGGCCCGGCGCGGCGTGCGCGGCTTATCGGCCACCGCCACCGTCTCAGCGGGGGGTGCTGCCTTCTTGGCCCCGGGCGGCGACAGCACCTCGTCGATGTTGGTGCTGCGGTCCGGGGCGATGATCATGCGCAGGTAGGGCGCGAGCGCAGTAATGCTGCCGATGCGCAGGCTGGCTGGCTGGGAGCTGTAGTGGATGTCGGCGACGCGCAGCTCCTTCCATTTGATGAAGTCCTGTTTGAGGGCGTTATCCACGGTGCGTAGATCCGTCACCTGCGTGCCGCCCTGCACCGTCAGCGCGCCATCCGCCTTGCGTTCGAAATCGATCTTGCTGCCCAGCGTCCCCTTGAGCAGCGTCATCGAGGTGTACTCGGCAAGGTAGGGCTGCAGCGCCGTGAGCGGCAGGCTGGCGGTCTCAACATGCGCGCTGATGGCGCCGGAGGCGGGCGTCACTTTCGCCTTGGCAGAGATCTTGCCGGAGGAGTTGATCCCGGAGTCGAGCGTGATGTCGAGCACATCGTCGGGCTTTAGATTGAAGCCCGCCACATGCATGTTGATCGGGTTGAGCAGCAGGGTTGCAACCGGGTTGAGCGAGCGGTCCTCGGCGGAAACCTTGAAGCCGGTGAGCGCGATGTCGGGCACCGACACGCTCCAGGCGGCAGAGGCGGGCGCCGGGCTGCTGCGCGGTGCCGGCGCGGAGGCTGCCGCCGGCGCGCTGCCGCTCGGTGGCACTGCGGCGGCGCCTGCTGCGGTACCTGTCAGCTCGAGCAGATTCAGCTGGCGCTGTGCGCCGCTGAGCCATGCCTTGATATCACCGCCGGAGAGCTGCACTTTGGCAACCGTGACCGTGTGCTTGCTGAGATCGATGGCGGTTTCATCGACACCGATGTGCGCGACGTCGATGTAGTTCTGCGCGCCGCCCTTGGGCTTGATGCCCAGCCCGTTGATCGCGGTACTGTGTACCTTGACGCCGAGCGCGAGCTCGCTCGCGCTGTTGGCGAGATCGTACTCTCCCTTGATACCGATGACGCCCGCATCGATCTCGCACGGCAGACTTGCGCGCAGGTAGCTCCAGATGGTGCGCGCCTTGAGATCGCTGATCTCGAACACACCGTGCGAGGACAGCGGCGCCAGATGCACGGTGCCGCTCCACACGAGCCGCTCACCCTCGGGCGATGCGGCATCGAGTGTGTAGTCGTTGCCGGTGGCGGCGCGCGTGCTGAAGTCGCGCAGCTCGAAAGCGATCGGTTTGAAATCTGCGCGGAACGGCGCCGCATGGCTGTGATCCTCGAACACGCTGCTGCCGGCAATGACGGCGAAACGCTGAATGAACAGCCGCAGCGGCGGCTGCGGCTTCGGCGGTGGCGGCGGCGCTGGCGGGAAGCCCTTACCGAGGTCGGCCAGATTCAGCGCGCCGCCCGGACGCAGCACGGCGCGCACGTACGGCTGCTCGAGGATGATCTCACGAAAACTCGGTCCGAGGCGCCACAGGCTGGCGAACTGCAGATCGACGTGCAGCCGCTCGAATGACAGCAGGGTCTGCCCGTCGCTGTCTGGCAGCGCGAGCTTGGTGACATCAAGTTTGAGTGTGAAAGGATTGAAATGGATCTCACCGAGACTGAGCGTGCGGTGATAGTGGCTGCTCACGAACTCCTGCGCATACTTGCGCGCGTAGTGCGGCACGGCGACAAATCCGGCCAGCGCGTAGGCGCCGACCAGCACGGCGACGATCGCAAGTCCGATGAGATAGCGGCGATATCGGCCCATACATCCCGCTCCCTTCTTGTTATCTGACTATCCTAGTGCATCGCCGCGGCCGCCACCAAAACCGCCGCGGCGCGCTATACCGGTTCGCTCAGGCTGGCATCGTTGGCCAGCCGCGGGCTGTTGACACGCCGGCTGACCCGCCACGCCTGCATCAGCGGGTCCGGATACGGCTGGAGCAACGCTCGCGCCTGAGCCTGCGGACCGCTCAGCCAGTCATGGTGCGCTTCCGCCGGCAGCACCGCCGGCATGCGCGGCTTGCCGTTGTGCACTTCCGCCAGCAGGCGGTTGGCCGGTACCGTAATGAGCGTACAGGAAAGCAGCAGGCTGCCATCAGCGCGTCGCGAGCGCTCCCACAGTCCCGCCACCCCGAAGACCTCGCGCTGCGTGAGCCGGATGAACCAGGGGTCGCGACTGCCGTCAGCATTGACGTGTGGTTCGTAGAAACCGCCCATGACGAAGATGCAGCGCTGTCCGCGGCTCCACGGCTCGCGATAGGCGGGCGCACTGTCGATGCGCTCGGCCGTGGCATTGATGGTCGAGGCTTTGAGCGGCACACCGCGCGCCCAGTACGGCACGAGCCCCCAGCGCATCAGCGTCGCTTCCGCTTCACCTGCCGTGGCGATCGCAACCGGGACCTGTTCGCTCGGCAACACCCGGTAACTCAGCGGGTAGTCCCAGTGGCCGCGGCGAATGCCCATCGCGCGCTCCGCCTTGGCCGCTTGCGCCAGAATGTACTTGCCGCACATGGGCTTAAATCGTCCACAGTGTCCAAAGCGCGCTGACACTGTGTGGACGATCACCGTCCTGCGTCCGCACACTCGGTCGATGTTGCCGTGGAACTGCCTGGAGCGACTGCGCGACCATTTCGGCGACTATGTGATCGTGGTGACCTGCCGCTGCTGCCGTCATTCGCGCGAGCTCACTCCGGCCGAGCTGGTGCGCCGCTGCCGCGCCGGTTGGGACGAGCCGCTCGCCAACATCGTCGTACGCCTGCGCTGTCGCTGCGGCAAAAAACAGATCGACGTGCAGGTGGGATTCAACCGCAAGCCCCGCGGCTGGACCAGCAACCCCTCCTAGGTACGGATGATAAGAGAGCGGCTACGCGTTGCGCCGCATGAACTGCCGCTGGCCACAGCCGGCCATCAGCCGGCACTCGATGGACGGGCCTGCATCGCCGCTTCCACCCGGCGTTTCATCTCATCCGGCGTCACGTCTTCGACGTGCGTTGCCACGGTCCAGACGTGGCCAAAGGGATCCTCCAGCGTGCCGGAGCGATCGCCGTAGAATTGGTTGACGACCGGCCGCAATGCCTTGGCGCCGGCCTTGACTGCGCGCTGGTACACAGCGTCGACGTCTTCGAGGTACAACAGGATGCTGACGCTCGAACCGCCGAGCGCGCGCGGTCCGCGATATCCCATGTCAGGATGCTCATCGGCGAGCATGATCACGGAGTCGCCGATCCTGATCTCGGCATGACCGATCCTGCCCTGCGGATCTGCCATGCGCAGCATCTCGCTGGCACCGAAGGCGCGCTTGTAGAACTCGATCGCTTCCGCGGCACCCTTCACGATCAGGTACGGCGTCGCGGTCCGGTAACCTTCCGGGACTGGCTTGATACTCATGACCTACTCCTCTGGAGTTCTGCCAGCGAGTCTACTCCCCCGCTGTAGTCAAGTTAATGAAGGCGCAGGTCATCCGGCAGCGTGGCGGTTTCCCGGTCGGAGGAGGTGCGCCGCGGCCCCTGCCGATACCACAGCGCGTAGATCGCAGCCAGCCCCAGCAGGAACGGCACGCCGAACAGCAACGTCGGTCGGAAAGCCGCGCTGAACAGCGTGGTGATGAGAACCGCAGCCATGAGCGCAGCACCGAGCAGCGAGGTGACGGGATATCCCGGCATGCGGAAGCGCAGCGGCGGCAGATGTGCCCGCGCGCGTGCGCGCCGGAAGGCGTAGTGGGTGATGAAGATCATCAGCCACGCAAACATGGAGCCGAACGCCGAGATCGCCAGCATGAAAACGTAGGCCGCTTTGGGCGCGGCGATGCTCGCCACGGCCGCCACCGCGATGCCGATGCTCGACAGCAGCAGCGCCTGCAGCGGCACACCGCGCCGGCCCAGCGTCCCGAAACGCCGCGGTGCATAGCCGGCGCGCGCCAGACTGAACATCATGCGCGTGGTGATGTAGAGCTGACTGTTCATGGCGGAGAGCGCCGCGACGAGAATGACGAAGTTGACGACGCCGGCAGCGGCCGGCAGCTGCAGGATGCGCATCACCTTCACGAACGGACTCTCATCGACCCCGGCCAGATTCCACGGCACGATCGCCAGCATGAGCGCGAGGGTCAGCAGATAGAA
This sequence comes from Steroidobacteraceae bacterium, assembly GCA_035487135.1. Taxonomy (GTDB): domain Bacteria; phylum Pseudomonadota; class Gammaproteobacteria; order Steroidobacterales; family Steroidobacteraceae; genus 13-2-20CM-66-19. The sequence goes on from DATHMN010000108.1 coordinate 27,678, forward strand.
AAGAATCAGCCGCACCAGCGTGGCGCGAAAGGCGCGTGTCACCGCCAGCTCCGGTTGCTCCGCTTCGCCCGCAGCTACCGCGATCATCTCGATGCTCAGATAGCTGAAGATCGCCACAGTCAGCGCCAGCCAGCTGCCCCATAGCCCCAGCGGAAAGAAGCCGCCGTGGCTGCGATAGTTGTGGAAGCCGAGCGCAGAGCCCGGCGGCGCGCGCAGCAGCACGTAGCTTGCCAGCAGGATGAAGCACACGATGGCCACGATCTTGATGCTGGAGAACCAGTACTCGATCGTGCCGAACACATTGACGCTGCGCGCGTTCACCAGAATCAGCAGCGCGGCAAAACTGACGATCCAGGGCCAGCCCGCGATTTGCGGAAACCAGAAGTGCATGTAGAGCGCAATCGCCGTGACCTCGCTGCCGACCGCCAGCACGTTGGCAGCCCAGTAGGCATAACGCACCAGAAAGCCGGCGAGTGGGCTGACAAAATACTCCGCGTAGGCGCCGAAGGAGCCGGTGGTGGGGTGTGCCACGGTCATCTCCGCCAGACAACCCATCAGCAACAGCGCAATGACGGCGCCGATCGCATAGCTCACGAGCACCGCGGGCCCAGCGAGACTCATGGCAAGACCACTGCCGAGAAACAGCCCGGTACCGATGGCACCGCCGATCGCGATCATGCTCAGGCGCCCGGCGCTCAGACTGTGCTGCAAGCCGCGCTCGCGCTCAACAATGCTATCGAAGCTGGCCCCGGGGCTGTTCATCAACGCGCTCTATCGGCCGGCATGGGCGGAGTCTACACTGCAAGCCGGCGGTCAGGTCCGTTACCAGGAAGGTTGCAACATGCACTCACTCAACTCGGCATGGCGCGCGGCGCTGTTAGTACTGTTGGTTCTGACGGCGCTGCCGGTCGCCGCGGCGGACTCGGCGGCGCTCGCTGCGCTCTCCTCGCAGGATGCGGCCGGCGGCCTGCGCGCCGCGCTCTCCAAAGGCATCGACGTGTCGGTGGCGCAGCTCGGCGCCAAGAACGGCTTCCTCAATGACCCGAAGGTCGCCATTCCGCTGCCGCCGGCGCTCGACAAGGCGGACCGCGCGCTGCGCATGGTGGGCATGGGGGGCGAGGCGGACGAGCTCAAGGTGACCATGAATCATGCGGCTGAGGATGCCGTTGCCCAGGCCAAACCCATCTTCAAGTCGGCGCTGCAGCACATGACTGTGTCGGATGCCAAGTCAATCCTCACCGGCGGTGATGGCGCCGGCACCGCTTATTTTCGCCATGCCACCAGCGCGCAGCTGACCGAGAAGTTCAAGCCGGTGGTCGCCGCGGAGACCGCCAAGCTGGGACTCGCGGCGAAATACAACGAATACGCCGGCAAGGCGTCGCAGCTCGGTCTGCTGCCGGCGCAGGACGCGAACCTCAATGACTATGTCACCGCCAAAGCGCTCGACGGACTTTTCAGCCGCATCGCTGAGGAAGAGCACGAGATCCGCGCGCATCCGATGGAGCAGGCCAGCTCGCTGATCAAAAAGGTGTTCGGCGCGCTTTAGGCCAGCGCCGAGTTTGCAGCGGACAGCGGCGCAACGCAGCATGCTCACGATTCATAACTTCGCACGCGGCGCCCGGGGACTACGGGTCATGTGGCAGTGCGAAGAGATGGGCTTACCGTATCAGGTTGAGATCGAGAGTTACCCGATCAGCGCGGCCTATCGCGCGCTCCATCCGCTGGGCACGGTGCCGTTCCTCGAGGACAGCGACGGGGTCGCAATGTGCGAGTCGGTCGCGATGATGTGGTACATCGCGCAGCGTTACGGTCCCACGCCACTGCTGCCAGCGGCACATCCGGCGCAGCTGGCGCAGGTGCTACAGCTGCTCGAATTCGGCGAGGCCACACTCGGTGCGGGGCTCAATGTGCTCCTAGCCGCGCGCTTTGCCGCTCCCGAGGCTGAGCGCCACAACTGGTCTGTGGCACGGCAGGAAGAGCGCATCGCACAGGCACTCGACTATCTCGCGGCCCTGCTCGGTGAGCGGGACTTCGTTGCGGGCCGCGACATTAGCCTCGCCGACATCTCGCTGATCGCAATGCTGGGAATCTGCCGCGGGGTGTTTGCGCAGCGGCTGCCGGGAAATTTGCCGCAATACATGGAACGCATGAGCGCACGCGCTGCGTACCAGCGAGCCTGGCTGCGCTGTCAGGGCCAAACGCCGCCCGCGGCGGCTCAGCCGGCCGAGCGCGAGCGCACGTAAGCGTCCGCTGCAGGCACCAGTTGCGCCTTCTGCGCCAGGCGCACCCGCGCCGCTTCCATGCCGCGCGCGACGTTGGGCGACATCTCCGCCGGCACCCGTGAACGTACCCAGACCTCGAGCTGCTCGAGCGCACCCGCATTCCAGAAACCTTCCGGCACGGTTTCCGCGGTGATGAGCGGCGCATATTTCGGATTAGTGGCAAGCAGCGTATCGGCGTTGGTGCGGAAGGTCGTCCAGGCGAGCTGCGGATGCCGGTCGGCCAGCGCGAACACCAGATTGATGCGGCGATTGGCCGACTGCGGTGGAATCTCCGGCGACAGCGCGATCTCGGCGGCGCGCTGGGCTAACTGCGCATCGGCGACGCGCATCAGCGCGCGGTAATAGCGCAGCCGGGCAGTGTCGTCTTTTTCCGCGGCGGCGATCGCGTGCAGCTGTTCGAAGGTGGCACTGTCCGCGCTCTGCATCACCACGCCGAGAACGAAGCTCTGATCGTCCGGTCTGAGCGCGTGCTGATCTGCGGCAAACGCCGTGAAGCGCCGGCGCGCCTCGGCGCTCACCTGCGGATCGCCCCACGCGCCCAGATCCCCCAGCAGCGTGCGCCGCAACTGCTGCACGTCCGGCGTCTCTTCGGGCCTGGCGTCCCAGCCGAGCCGATCCGCCATCGGCTTGATGATCGCGCGCGCCAGTGCGGCGAATGCCTCGTGACCGGCGCCGCCACGCTCGTCATGCTCGATACTGCCGAGCGCTGCGGCGATCTGTTCCCAGGCGCGCGAGTCGGCGTCCGTCCCCATCGCTGAGGCCAGAGCAAGGTAATTGCCCAGTGGCAGATCGCCGGCCAGCACCAGCGCCCAGGAATCGTCCAGTAAGGCGATCTTGTCGCCGTCGGGCGTCTCGGCAAAGTGGCGCGTGTTGGTCGCCAGTGTGGCGGTATCGTAGGCGACGCGATAGAAGCCCACGGCGTCTGCGTTGACGCTCAGCGGCTGGTCGCAGTGTCCCGCGCTCAGCGTCTGACCGTCGCGCGTGAACAGCGCCGACTGCGGCAGCGCCTGCGGACCGGAGCGGATCCGCAGCGGCACGTGCCAGCGCAACGGATGGGTTTCGCTGCCGGTGAGCAGGAAGCGCTGCTGCGTAAGGCTGAGCGTGCGCTGACCCGCCGCATCGCAGCTCGCCACCACCGAAACCAGCGGGAACCCGGCCTGCTCGGTCCAGTCGTCAGCGACTTGCGCCACATTGCCGTGGCTCGCGGCGCTCAGGGCGTTCCACAGATCGGTCGCGGTGGCATTGGAATAGGCGCGGGCGCGGATGTAGCGCCGGATGCCGTCGCGGAATACCTCCGGTCCGAGATAGGCCTCCAGCATCCGCAGCACCGCCTGCCCCTTGTTGTAGGTGATGGCGTCAAAGATGTTGGCGGCCTGCAACTCGTCCGCGACTGGTTGGTGGATCGGGTGGGAGCTCGAGCGGGCATCACCCTGCATGGCGGCTTCCTTGCTCGCATCCTGTGCCTCCCACCACTTCCAGCTGGGATTGCGCTCAGCGGTTTCCTGCGCACCTCGCCAGGAAGCGAAGCTCTCGTTGAGCCACAGCTCGTCCCACCACGCCATGGTCACCAGGTCGCCGTTCCACTGATGCGCCATCTCGTGCGCCTGCACGGCGAATACGCTCTGGCGATCTGCCAGGGTGCTGTTGGCGCCGATCAGCAGCAGCTGCTCGTTGTAGGTGATCGCGCCCCAGTTCTCCATCGCGCCGCCAAAGCCGCCCGGCACCGCGATTGAATCGAGCTTCGGCAGCGGAAACGGGTAGCCGAAGTAATCGTTGTAGTCGCTCAGTATCTGCTGCGCATTGGCCAGCGCCACGGCGCCGTCGGCCTCGCGGCCACGCTGCGCCCACACGCCCAACGTGGTCTTGCCCGCAGGCGCTGCCAGCTGTGCCAGATCTCCGCCGCTGAACTCGACCAGGTACGAGGGCATCTTCGGCGAACGCTGGAATGTGACTGTAGCGAGCTCACCCGCCACGCTGCGTTTCGCGACCGGCATGTTGGACACCGTCGCCCACGCCGCCGGCACCGTCACGGTGAGCTCGAAGGTGGCGCGGAAAGCCGGTTCGTCCCAGCAGGGAAACATGCGCCGCGCGTCGGTGCTTTCCATCTTCGTGGAGAGCAGCAGGCCGTGACCGCCATCGGCCGTGCCGTAGTTCTGGATGAACAGCCCGTGCGGCTGGGTCTCGATCTTTCCGACGAACTCGAAGGTGAGCGTGTGTGCGCCGGGCCAGGCGCTGCGCGCCAGCGTCACGGTGGTGAGCTGGCGGGTATCGTCGGACACCACCTTGCTCGCCGGCCGACCGTCGAGGCGCACGTCACTGAGGGTCTCGTTGAGCGAATTGAATATCAGCCGGTCGGTGGGCGCGCGCACCAACAGGGACACCTTCTCTCTTCCGCGGGCGGTCTGGGCACCGACATCCGGCACCACGGCGATCGTGTAATCAACGGGTACCACGTTCTTCGGCAGGCGTCCGGGTGCCGCATCGAACGAAAAAGGTGCAGCGGCCACGAGCGGCGGCGCGCACATCAAGCCGGTCAGGATAATCAGGATCCGACATAACTTCGCTCGCGCCACCTCGGCACCCCGCACGTGCTGGAACCAACGGTGCAGCCGGTCGCCGCACACCTTCATGACGCAATCGTAATTCAGCTACGCCCGCCATTCACCTGCCGGTCAGTGTGCGCTGCCCATACTGCCCCCGCCTGCTCGTTCCCAACCACTTTGAAGGAGTCGAACCCGTGAGAATCACCTGCGCCTCGAGGCTGTCAGCGCTGTTGCTGCTGCTGGCCCTGCCGTTCGCCGCCAGCGCCGACCTGCCGGGCAAGCATCCCTATTACCTGCACGCGCTGACGGACCTGCGCGCGGCGCGCTGGATGCTCGAGCACCGGCCCGGGGATGCGGCGGTCAGCGCCAATGAGGACGTTGGCATCACGGAGATCGACAAGGCCATCGGCGAAATCAAGCGCGCTGCCATCGACGACGGCAAGGACATTCACGACCACCCGGCGGCGGATCTCCCCGCCGATCGACCGGGGCGCCTGCACAAGGCGCTGGATCTGCTGCGCAAGGTGCATGCCGACCTGAACCGCGAGGAGGACGATCCCATGACCCGCGGCCTGAAGGATCGCGCCCTGCGTCACGTGGACGAGGCGCTGCACGCTACCGAGCGCGCACTCGGCGACGCCCGGGCGTAGGCGCGCTGGCGGCGGTGCACGCTGCGCGGCGTGCACCGCCCACGTGCTGTACTGGGCGTCGCGCGGTACAGTGCGTGCAGGGCCGCGCGCCGCTTCGCTCAACCTGAGCAGCCGCCTGCGCGCTAACATGGCGCCATGGATGAGACCACACTGAGCGCGCTCGCGGCCTTCCCCGCCGTGCTCGAGGCCCACTACGCCCTGATTCCGGAAGGTTTTGCCGGCTGGGCGCCCGCCAACTGGGATGGCGTACCCAGCGAGCCGTTCACTGCGCTCGAGCAGCTGTGCCACCTGCGTGACATCGAGGTCGACGGTTATCACACGCGCCTGCGGCGCACCCTCAGCGAGCAGCAGCCGGTGCTGGCGTCGATCGACGGCATCGCGCTGGCACGCGCGCGCGCCTACGCCAGCGCCGATGCGACCGTCGTCTGTGGCAGCTTTCGTGCGGCCCGTGCTCAAACTTTGCAGCTGCTGGCGCCGCTCGCGGCCGCGCAGCTGCGCCGCACCGCGATCTTCGCCGAGCATGGAACGGTGACGCTGCGCGGCTTGGTGCACCTGCTCTGCAGCCATGACCAACAGCATCTTGCCGGCCTGCAGTGGCTGCTCGGTCGCCTCGAGTCACAACCTCATGACTGAAGCCACCGGGGTACCCGAGAGCTCGGCGGCAGACTTCAGTGTGCGCGCCGTCAAACGGGAGGACTTTGCCCAGTGGCTGCCGCTGTGGCAGGGCTATAACACCTTCTATGGCCGCTCCGGAGCCACTGCACTGCCGGCCGATATCAGCGCCGCCACCTGGAAACGCTTCTTCACAGCGACCGAGCCGGTGCACGCCTGCGTCGCGGAAGCCGACGGCCGCCTCATCGGTCTGGTGCATTATCTGTTCCACCGCAGCACCATCCATCTCGAGCCGATCTGTTATCTGCAGGACCTGTTTACCGCTCCTGGCGCCCGTGGCCGCGGCATCGCCACGGCCCTGATTCGCGCGGTAGGCGCTGCGGCGCGCGCTGCCGGGGTGCAGCGGGTCTACTGGCATACCCACGAGAGCAACACGACTGCGCGCGCGCTCTATGACAAGCTCGCCGAGCGCTCCGGCTTTATCGTCTACCGCATGCAGGTGTAGTCAGAAGCGCCACGCCAGACCCGCGGTGAGAATATCGCGATCCTGGTTGTCGGTGGTGATGCCGCGGTGCCAGCTGCAGCGCACGGCAAAGGCGCGCGTGAAGCGCCAGCTCACCGTCATGGATGCCAGACCGATGACGCTCGCGCCGGTGCGACCGTCGGCGGTGAAGTACTTCTGCAGCGACACATACGGGCCGATGCCGAGACCGGCCATCAGCCGTCGCGACAGGAAATCCTGCGCCAGCCAGATTTCCCCGGTGACGCCGGCGTTGCGGCCGCTGGGGCCATCGGCCTCATCGAGGAAGCTCGCCGAAAGCTCCACGTGGCGTGCGGTGCGATGACGGTACTCGACGCCGAAGTTGGTGGAGCGCTCCGAGTGCAGATCGTTGATGATCGTCTGCCCGCCGAACACGCCGATCTCGCTGGGCACGTCCGCGACCGAATCAGGCTGCGTATGCTGCAGCTGCTCGATGAAGCTGTCCAGGCGGTAGGCAACTCCGACCAACAGCGCGCGCGTGTTGCCATCACCCGGCGCGATGATCTGGTTGATTTCCATGAGCGCCGACCAGCGCGCCGACAGGTCCAGACTCGCATACCCCGTCAGCACCAGACCGACGCCGTGCCCGTCATTGTAGGCGAGCGAGTTAGGATCGCTCTGCGTATCGAAATACGCATAGGGACCGGCGCCGAAGGCGAGATGCAGCCGATTGAGCCAGCCACCCGTCGTGGCCCACAACTGCAGCAGTGCACCGTCGCGGTGATGGCCGGTCAGGTGACCCTCATTCAGGTAGCCGAACGAGGCATCCAGGTGCAACAGCAGATGCTCGCGGTATTCCAGTGCCCAGGCATAGGTCGGCGAGTCGGCCGCCGCGCCGAGCGTCGCGCCGCCAAGTGCCGCAAGCTCTTCGGCACGGACTCGGCCGGCCGCACCCAGGCCGGTCAGCAGAACCAGCACGATCCATGCGCAGCAACGCTGCCGCCTGCGCGTCAGCAGACCTGGCGGCCCCGGGACCGGTGTTGAAGTCAGTGCGACACTCCCAGCTCAGCGGGAGCGCCGGACACGGCGGCACACGCAGATCGTCCTCCCCCGGCGACCTCACCCGACTATAGGGCCTGAGTGCGAGTGCGGGCACGTCCGGGCGGTGATGAATTGTTACTGCGGCAAGGGATTCTTTGCGCGGCTCAGGCCGCTTGCGCACGTGTGATCCAAGTGCCACCCGCCTGCGGCGGCGTGTCTGCGGTGGCGTTCGCACTCACCGCAGAGCGTCTGCACCACCCGCGCCTGAACCTTATGTCACGCCGGCATAACCGGCGCGCGACTGACTTTCTCACCCGGCGCTTCCCATACTGCTCGCCACGATCCCCACAGGATCGGCTCAAGGAGGCAGCAGATGGCCACGTTACTAGTTACCGCACCGAGCAGCTGCCACGATGCCGCGCAGCCAGCGCAGATGCCGCTGCGCGAATGGATGCACCAGAGCTGGGTGATCCTTTTCTCTCATCCCGGTGATTTCGTTCGTTGCGACCTCGAAATCGACCGCTGGCTGTCGGTCATGCAGCGGACCTTTGCCGGCAGTCGCATCAAGCTGCTCGAGCTGCGCGGCGATGCCACCACCGGCGGCGACAGCAGCTGGGTCAACGAGGTGAGCGGTGATCAGAGCAGCGTACGCCTGTGCGACGCACGCGCAGCGCGCGGCAACGCGCACGATCTGCAGCTCTATGCGCTGCGTGAGGAGATCATGCGCCTCGGGCCGCGCCGCTACGTCATGATCGTCGACGACGCGGTGCGCATCCGCCGCACCTTCAGCTACAGCGCACTTGCCGAGGTTCCCTCACCGCTGGAGTTTCTCGGCTGGGCTGCGGCGGCGCGCGCCAAGAGCGCGGCCAGCGCCTGGGCCTGCGAGCGCCGCGCCGCCGCCCTCTGATCCGCCGCTCCGTGCAACACGCGCTGACATGATAGGCTGGCGAAAATATCGCCAGCGGGATCACCGTGTTTGCCTCTATTCGCGCGCTGACGCGTGCGCAGCGCCGGGCGTTCATCGCCGCCCTCGCCGGCTGGTCGCTGGACGCTTTCGATTTTTTCATCTTCACGTTCTGCCTCAAGGCGATCAGCCATGAGTTCCATACTGATCTCAAGAACGTCGCTTTCGGTCTGTTCCTAACACTGGCTTTCCGTCCGCTGGGCGCACTGGCGTTCGGTTGGCTCGCCGAGAAATACGGCCGCCGGCCCATTCTGATGCTCAACGTCGTCAGCTATGCCAGCGTGCAGCTGGCCACGGCGTTCGCACCCAATCTGGTCACACTGCTGGCGTTGCGCGCACTGTTCGGCTTTGCCATGGGCGGTGAATGGGGCGTCGGTGCCGCGCTGGCGCTCGAGACGCTGCCCGCCCGTGGCCGCGGCTTCTTCTCCGGTCTGCTGCAGGAGGGCTACGCGATCGGCTTCCTGCTGGCATCGCTCGCAGTCGCAGTCGCATTTAATGAGCTCGGCTGGCGCGGCATGTTCGTGCTGGGAGCGTTACCGGCGCTGCTCGTGATTTACATTCGCTATGGCGTCGAGGAATCACCGGCCTGGTTGGCCCACAGAACGCCGCAGCGCGCCACGGCGGCCGAGCTGTGGGGCGCGATCAGCGGGCACCTGCCGCTGTTACTTTATCTCGTGGTGCTGATGGCCTGCTTCAACGCCTTCTCGCATGGCTCCCAGGATCTCTACCCGACCTTTCTGCAGGTGCAGCACGGTTATTCGCCGGCCCTCAGCGGCAGAATCGCGCTGATCATGAATCTGGGAGCACTCACGGGTGGCATCTGCTTCGGTTCGCTGTCCGAGCGCTTCGGGCGCCGGCGCACGATTGCGCTGGCAGCCGTGCTGGCACTGCCGATGATCCCGCTGTGGGCTTACTCGCAGACTGCGGTGATGCTGGCGCTGGGTGGGTTTCTGATGCAGTTCATGGTGCAGGGAGCCTGGGGCATCGTACCCGCGCATCTGAACGAGCTGTCCCCGCCATCGGTACGCGCCATCCTGCCGGGATTCGCCTATCAGCTGGGCAATCTCGCCATGTCCTGGATTTCGCCGTTTCAGACCGGCATCGCGGAATCACGCGGCGGTGACTATTCCTACCCGCTCGCCGGGCTGCTCGCGGTGGTCGCGGTGGTGCTGACTGCGGTAACGCTTCTGGGTCCGGAGGCGCGCGCCGCGCCGCTCAAAGTCGCAGGCTCCGGCGGTTGAATCCCGAAACCCGGCGCAGCTCAGCCGCCGTCTCGCCGCGAAAGACGGGCAATACGGCGACTACGCCTTTGCCCCTACCTTCAACTCAGCGGATTCAAACGGCACTCCGCACCCGCCCAAGCCGCAGTAGCCACTGGGATTCTTCGCCAGATACTGCTGGTGATAATCCTCGGCGTAATAGAACGTCGGGGCATCGCGGATCTCGGTGGTGATGGCGCCGCGACCGGCAGCGGTCAGCCGTGCCTGATAGGCACGCTTGGATTCCTCGGCGGCCGCGCGCTGTTCCGCGTCGTACACGTAAATCGCCGAGCGGTACTGGGTGCCGACGTCATTGCCCTGGCGCATTCCCTGGGTCGGGTCGTGCGATTCCCAGAACGCCTTGAGCAGATCCGCATAGCCGATCTTCTTCGGATCGAAGATGACGCGCACGACCTCGGTGTGGCCGGTTTCACCGGTACAGACCTCTTCATAGGTCGGATTGGGCGTGAATCCGCCGGCGTAGCCCACCGCCGTGGAGTACACACCGGGCAACTCCCAGAAAAGCCGCTCGGCACCCCAGCAACAGCCGAGGCCTAATACCGCTTCACGCATGCCGGCCGGAAAGGGCGCCACGATGCGATGTCCGTTGACGAAGTGGGTGTCGGGAACCTTGAGCGGTGTGCTGCGCCCCGGCAGCGCAGTGGTCTCGGTGGGCATCGTCGATTTCTTGCGGAACAGTGCCATGAGCTGTGATCCTCCTGAGCGGCAAGTGTGGGGACGACGGGCGGCTGACTCAAGTGATTATCGCTCCCGCCGCCCGCGTTGCAGCAGTGCTTGCAGCACGCGGGACGCGCAACGTAAGCTTTTGATTCATGGGTATCAGCCAGCCGCAGAACCTGCGTATTCCACCGATCGAGCGCCTGCGACCGTATGGAATCCGGGTGAGCCTCCCGTCAGGAGATCCGTTCCGCAAGCTCCTGGGCCCGGAATGGCAGCGTCTGCACTGGTATCCGACACCTGCGGAACGCGATGCCGCCATCGCGGAGATGAGCCGGCGACACGAGTACTCGCGCGGTGGCGACAAGCCGGCGCTGATCTTCCAGAAGATCGAGAAGCTCGCGGAGAGCCGTGGTCTATGAGCGAACCAATGACTCCTGCGGCGAGTTTTCCCTATGCGACTCATCTCGACGTCAAGTTCCCCGCGTTGAGCGTGGTCGACGTGCCGGCCCTGATCACGGCCTGCAAGGACCGCTGGTATAACCAGACGCTGTGCCAGGTTAACGACTCGGTCATTCGCCTGGGCGTGCTGCAGGGCGAGTACCACTGGCACAAGCACGAGCGGGACGATGAGTTCTTCTTCGTCCTCGAGGGACACTTCTTCATCGACCTCGAGGAGCGCTGCATCGAGCTGAAGCCGCTCGAAGGCTTCGTCGTGCCGCGCGGTGTGGTGCACCGGACGCGCGCGCCCGAGCGCGTCGTCGTGCTGATGGCGGAGACCGCCGCGATCGTGCCGACCGGCGACGGCTGAGCCCAGGCGGCACGGCCGCTTAACGTATTGCAGTGACCTTGCGCGCCGCGGCGGATTGCACGAGAGTGCGCTCACGGACTTTCCGCGCATGAGTACCAGCGCGACCCAGCGACGCCTGCGTTTGATTCGCTCGCCGCCACCCGGCGATGAGCGCCCGCTGGAATTTGCCATTCGCTTCACCGCGAGCACCGGTCTCGCCGCCTGGCTGCGACGTCCGGCCAACAGTTTCGGCTGGCGCGGACGCGGCGTGGCACGCGTCGCTGAGGCGGGTCTGCGCATCAGCGCACGGCGGCTGAAACCCTGGGGCGTACCGCGCACGACACGCGTCATCCGTTACGGTGAAGTGCGCGACGTTTACCGCGAAGGCAACGCCATCCAGCTGAATCTGCGCGGCAGCGGCCGGCGTGCCTTCGTGCGCCTGTGGGCCGAGGATGCGGCGCGCGCCACCCGGCTGGTGGCGCTGTTTCCCGCGCAGCGTACGCTGGAACTGGAGGCCCTGCCGCGTCCGCCGGAACCGCCGCGCTCGCCCGCCGGCTCCGCCTGGCTGCTGCTGTTGATCCTCGGCACGCTCCTGGCGTTTGCCTGGTTCGGCACGGCGCGGCTGCAGCACCTGAGCAGCCCGCCGCGGCAACCGCCGCTGCTGTATCCGCTGCCACCGTCCCAGCACGCAGCTGCCGCAGCGCCGCTCACGGACGCCGAGCTCGCACAGCTGCGCCTGGAGCTGGAGAGATTCAGCAACCGCTCCAGCAACCTGTCGCTGCAATTCACTTCGGCCTGGAACACCCTGCTGGCGGGCGATATGTCGCAGCAGCAGTTCGCCGACGGACTGGAGCAGTGGCTGCTACCGCAGTGGAATGCGCTCGGACGCAGCATCGCCGCTGCGGACCCCGGCACGCCGCGCGGCCGCATGCGGCAGAACCTGCAGAAAAGCGTCAGGTCCTGGCAGCAGGCGTTGACGCTTTACACCGACGGACTGCGCCAGCGCAACCCGGGCGAGGTGATTGACGCCCTCGCCGCAGTCGGCGATGCCCGTCAGCAGCAACATGCCGCAGGGTACGAACTGCGCGAGATCGAGCGCGCACAGCAACCTCAGCCGCAGCCAGCGCCCGCTAAGGGCAATTAGAAGGTTCGCCCGAGAAACAGATAAAACGCCTGATGCCCGTGATCATCGAAGCCGCTGGCGATGTACACCGGGCCGAGGAAGGTATCCAGGCCGAGGAATACACTCGCATCCTTCTGCGTGTTGCCGAAGCTTGCCTCACTGCGGCTCTGCCAGACGTTGCCCACCTCGAGCGAAAGACCGACGTAAGTCGGCACGTCGAAGTATCCGGGACCACCGCGACCGATCTGCCGGTAGTACAGCGCCCGCGCGATGCCGAAGTCGGGACCGAGCAGAGACTCCTGGCGCAGGCCCGACAGATTGAGGAAGCCGCCGAGCGGAAACAGCAGATTGATGTCAGTGACATTCGCCTGCAGCGTCATCCCGCCGGAGGCCGAGAACGACACGGTATCGCGCCCGAAGGAGTACGCGGCCAGATAGCTGCCGGCCACCTGATCAATGGTCTGCCCGTCTGCGCCGGCGTTGCGATCGGTGCTCCATTGCACGCTCGCTTGCTGCCCGCTGCGCGGAAAGTTCACATCATCGAGGCGATCGTAGCTGAAGCGCACGAAGTACTGCGGCGTCGTGAAGGGAGTGAAGGCCGCATCCGGCAACAGCGGATCGGAAGGCTCACCGATCTCCAGCACGTAGTGTCCCTGCTCGCGCAGCGCCCCCACGCGTACCTCGCCCCAGTTACCGAACTGGCGGCCGAAGTCCACACCGTAGTCGAAGGTATGCACGCGGTATTCCGCGGTCAGACTCTGACCCTGATACAGGTACAAGTCGCGTGCCGTGTCGGAGAGGTGCGGCATCACGAACCAGCCGGAGTACTGTGCCAGTGGCAGAAACAGCTGTGTAGCGATCGACTGCGTGGTGCCGATCTGCAGATCGGTGACCCATTCGCCGGCATTGCGCGTGATGTCGGACATCACGAAGCGCACCGCAGCGTCGTAGGTGGCATTCCCCTGAAAGTCATCCTGCAGGCTCAGACCAAAGCGCAGGTAGTTCGGGCCTTGCGACTCCGGGCGGGCATCGAGCAGCAGACCGTAGCGGCCGGGATCGCCGATCACGTGGTAATCGAGTGTGTCGAGCCCGCCGCGACCGTAGATGGCGGTCACCCGCTGTGCGACCGTGTCCGGGTTCAGTGGCTTACCGATGACATCGTTAAAAGCGCTATTGATTTCAGGTCCATAGCGCTCGGAACCCGGTGCCACCTGCACAAAGTCGATCACCGGCGGCGGCACCCGGGCCGCTTCGCGGCGCGTCAGGTAGCCCTGCATCGACGGCTCGCTGACCGCGAGTGCGGCCAGCTGCGTGCTCTTGCCGCGCGCTGCCGCCTCGCCCGCGCCAATGATCTTCGAAACCACGCCGAAATCGAACGACGAAGTATCGCCGAGCGCGGGCTCGATCAGGATGTCATTCGCGCCCAGCGTCGCCAGCTGGGCATTGGCATTGCGGCGGATGAGAATCGCCAGCATCTGGTTGGAGATGGCAGGCGCGCTGCTCAGCTGCGTGCGCGGCAGCAGCGGAAAGCCCACGTCGACCACGATGACCAGGTCCACACCCATGGCGCGCGCGATGTCGACCGGCACGTTGTCGGCGATGCCGCCGTCGACTAACAGACGACCATCGCGCTCCACCGGCGCGAACACGCCGGGCGCCGACAGACTGGCGCGCATCGCCGTGGTGAGATCCCCGGAAGTCATCACCACACTGTCACCGGTTTCAAGGTCCGTGGCCACGGCGTGAAACGGCGTCGGCAGATCGTCGAAGTTGCTGATGCGCGCCACCGGCAGGGTCAGCCGGCGCAGCGTCTGCGTGAGGCGCTGTCCCTGGATCAGGCCTTTCGGCAGCGCGATGTGGCCGCCGCGTATGCCGAGCGGGAATTTGACCAGGAAAGTCTCATCTTCTTCCTTGCGGCGCAGCGTCAGCTCCTCACGCGGCGGGCGGTCGCGAAAGGCGTCCTGCCAGTTGATCGAGGTCATGATCTTCTCGATATCACGTGCCGACAGCCCGCTCGCGTACAGGCCGCCGACCACCGCACCCATGCTGGTGCCGGCGATCGCATCGACCGGAATCCGCAGCTGCTCCAGTACCTTGAGTACGCCGATGTGGGCGGCGCCGCGCGCGCCGCCGCCGGACAACACCAGCCCGACGCGCGGCCGCGGCGCGGGCGGGCTGGGCACGGCGGCTGCCGCCGTCTGCTGCGCGTGGGAGATGCCGGGAGCCGCGAGCCACTGAGCCGCGAGAATGAGACTCAGCACCCCCAGACGGGGTGCGACCGCCCGTGTTGAAGTCACGGCGCGAAGAATAGCAGCATGCAGCCGGCAGCGCGTCGCGGACTCGCGGCGGAAGCATGCGATCATCGATAATGTCGGCATGCAACCATCAGCGAACCTGCCGCTGACACGGCACGCGTGGCGCGCCGCGACTGCGCTGGCGTTGCTCGGTCTGACAGCGCACGGTGCAGGCGCGCAAGCGCCCGCGGCCAGTGACTGGGGATATTACGGCGGTGATGCGCTCGGCCGCCGCGTCTCCAGTCTCAATCAGATCAATCGCGCCAACGTGTCGCAGCTGACGCTCGCCTGGTCCTATCGCACCGGCGAGCTCGGCGCGGACCTCGCGAGTCGCGGCAAACTGACCTTCGAGGCGACGCCGGTGCTCGCCTTCGGGCTGCTGTACCTGGAGACTGCCACCAACGTGGTGA
This sequence comes from Steroidobacteraceae bacterium, assembly GCA_035487135.1. GTDB lineage: Bacteria > Pseudomonadota > Gammaproteobacteria > Steroidobacterales > Steroidobacteraceae > 13-2-20CM-66-19. The sequence goes on from DATHMN010000108.1 coordinate 42,805, forward strand.
TCGCGCTCGACCCCGCCTCGGGTCAGCAGCGCTGGCGCTTCGATCCGCACATCGATCGCGGCCGGCACTACTCCGACCTCGCGGCCCGCGGCGTCAGCGTATGGGAGAACGCTGCGCCGGCGCGCAACTTACCGTGCCGGCGGCGCGTGTTCACCGGCACGGTGGATGCACGGCTGCTGGCGCTCGATGCCGACACCGGCAGGCCGTGCGGCGATTTCGGCGCCGGCGGCCAGGTGGATCTCACCCGCGGCGTGCGCATCCGCGATGTCGGCGACTACGGCGTGACCTCACCTCCGGTGATCTACCGTAACGTCGTCATCGTCGGCTCCTCGATCGGCGACAACCGCGCGACCGACGTCGAGCGCGGCGTGATCCGTGCCTACGACGCGCTCACCGGCGTGCAGGTGTGGTCGTTCGATCCGCTGCCGGACTCCCCGACACACCCGGCCGCGGCCGAGTGGAATCTGGCGCAGGCCGCAGGCACCGGCGCGGGCAACGCCTGGGGGCTGATGTCGGTGGACGAGGAGCACGGACTGGTGCTGATCCCCACCGGCTCGGCCAGCCCTGACTTCTACGGCGGCATGCGTCTCGGCAGCGACCGCTTCGCCGACTCGCTGCTGGCGCTCGATGCCAGCAGCGGGCTGTTAGTCTGGCACCAGCAGCTGGTGCATCACGATCTGTGGGACTACGACCTGGCGGCGCAGCCGGTGCTGGGCGATGTCGAGGTACACGGCACGCCAGTGCCGGCGGTGCTGCAGGCGACCAAGACCGGCATGTTGTACGTGTTCGAGCGTACCCGCGGCGCACCGCTGTTCCCGATCAGCGAGCGCCCAGTGCCGATCAGCCACGTGCCGGGCGAGCGCGCCTGGCCGACTCAGCCGTTCTCGGCGCTGCCGGCGCTGACGCCGCAGAAAGCGGTCACTCCCGACGAGGCCTGGGGAGTGACCTTCTGGGACCGCGGCAAGTGTCGCGAGCGCATCGCGGCGCTGCGTAACGAGGGAATCTTCACTCCGCCGGATACCCGCGGGACGCTGCTGCGGCCCGGCTACGTGGGCGGCGTCGACTGGGGCGGCATCGCCCTGGACGAGGATCACGGGCGCATCATCGCCGCCGTCAATCTCATGCCCATGGTGGTGACACTCCTCAGTCCGCAGGAATTCGAGCGCGAGCGCAACTCCGATGACTATCCGCATTCGCAGTTCGCGCGCCAGGCCGGCACCCCCTATCCCATGCGCCGCGAACCGCTGCTGTCGCCGTGGGGCCTGCCGTGCACCGCGCCTCCGTGGGGGACGCTCGTCAGCCTGGATCTGCGCCATCAGCGCATCGCCTGGCAGTCACCGCTCGGCTCGACCGAGGGCCTGACTCCCTGGTTCGTACCGACGCGTGACTTCGGCATGCCCAACCTCGGCGGTCCGATCGTGACTGCCGGTGACCTGGTGTTTGTTGCTGCGGCGATGGACAGCTACTTGCGCGCCTTCGACATCGACACCGGCCAGGAGTTGTGGAAATACAAGCTGCCGGCGGGCGGCCAGGCAACGCCGATGACCTACCGCGCCGGAGCCGGGCAGCGCCAGTACCTGGTGATCAGTGCCGGCGGTCACGGCCCGCTCGGCACACCGCGTGGCGATTACCTCATGGCCTTCGCACTGCCGGCCGCGGCAGCGCCCGGGCACCCCTAGATCTGCGGAGAGCTTCGGTAATGGCGTATCTGTTGCTGTTCTTGCCCTACATTCTGCAGGCCCTGCTCATCGTTCACGTCATCAAGACCGGGCGCAACTTCCTGTGGATCTGGGTGTTGCTGTTGCTGCCGTTCGGCATCGGCGGCCTGGTGTACATCGTGGTGGAGATCATTCCGGACTTATGGCGCAGCCGTGCCGCGCAGCGCACTGCACGCGGTTTCAAAAAGGCCATGGACCCCACCGCGGATCTGCGCCGCTTCGAGGACGAAGCCAAGGTCGGCGGCAACGTCGCCAGCCGGCAGCGCTACGCCGAGGAGCTGGTGAAGCACGAGCGCTACGACGAGGCCATCACGCAGTACCGCGAGGCACTCAGCGGGCTGTACGAGCACGATCCCAACCTGATGCTGGGGCTGGCGCAGGCGCAGTTCGGCAAGGGGGATGCCGCTGCGGCGCGCGCCACGCTCGATGAGCTGATCCGCCTGAACCCCGATTTCCGCTCACCGGTAGGCCACCTGCTGTACGCGCGTGCGCTGGCCGCAGAAGGCAACGTGGCGAAGGCACTCGAGGAATACCGCGTGCTGGCAACCTCTTATCCGGGCGCCGAGGCGGCGGTACGCTATGCCCAGCTGCTCGAGGCTCAGGGACGGCGGCCGGAGGCGCAGATAGTGGTGCGCGAGCTGCTGGAGCAGGCGCGTATCGCGCCGGGACATTACCGCCGCGCGCAGCGCGCCTGGCTCGAGGCTGCCGAGCGGCTGCGGTAGCCACGGCGCGCAGCGGCGAGCAACAGCGCGCCGCTGATCAGCAGGTCGAGCGCACCGCCACCGCCGGAGGCCGCCTCGCTCCCCGGGCCACCCACCTGATAAGCGACTTCGCCGAGACAGGCGCGGTCGCCCGCGCGGGCGGGCGCCGTGCTGCTGGCGCCATAGGCGGTGACCGCCACCGTGGCGCTGTCGGTGCGCCCCTCTGCATCGGTCACCGTGAGCAGCAGGGTGTAACTCGCCGGCGCGATGGGCGGCATCAGGCTCGCCTTCGCCGCGCCGGCATTGCTGATCGGTGGCGGGCTGCCGCTTGGTGAGACCACCGTCCATTGGTAACTGACCAGCGATGAGTTGCACGCCGCGGCGCTGCCGCTGCCGTCGAGTACCACCGGCGTGGCGGGGGCATAAACTTGCGGCAAGGTCACGGCGGCGATCGGACGCTGGGCCTGCAGCACGGCGCCGTAGCTGTTGGTCATGCCGGCACCACAGGTCGCAGTCGTGCAGTTGCATTCGGTGTTCTGCAGATCCTGCGCATCCACCGGCACGTGGCACTCCTGCACGCCGGCATCGTTAGAAAGCGGGAAGGGCAGCTTGGCGGAAGCCTGCAGGCGTTCGGTCAGCTGCGACGGCGTGAGGTTGCCGTTGATGGCGAGCATCAGTCCGGCGGTGGCAGTCACGAGGGGCGCCGCGAAACTGGTACCGACGTTGTAGTTGTAGTCGTCGGTATAGGTGTTGATCGTCGGCAGCGTGGCGCCGGCGTTGGTCGTGGTCTGGATGCTGAACAGACACGGTTGGCCGGCGGCAATATTGACGCAATTACCGGCCGGCGCGCTGAGTGCGATCTGCGGCCCGAGGCTGCTGAAGCCGACCTTGGTACCGATCTGCCGCAGTCCCGCCACCGCGACCACGCCGGCGCAGTTGGCCGGTGCGTCCACCGGGCCGCCCTCATTGCCTGCCGCCACGACCACCAGCACATTCTCGGCCAGGAGCTCGTTGATCACCGCCTGGTAACTCGCCGGGCAGCTACCGACCTTCCCCAGACTCATGTTGATGAGACTCGCCGGGTACAGATTCTCGGGCACGCCGTCGACCGGATTACCCGCCGCCCAGGCCATGCCGGCGATGATGTCGGAGTCGTAACCGCCGCACTTACCGAGCACGCGCACCGGCTCGATCCAGCCCCGCCAGGTGGTGCCGGCGATGCCGCTCGCGTTGTTGGTGATGGCACCGAGGATCCCCGCGACGCGCGTGCCGTGCCAGCTGCTGTTGGTCACGGCGCAGGTCGCAAACAGCGGATTCTCGATATCAGTGGCAGAGACCCAGTCGCCGGGGTCGGAAGCATCCGGCCCGCGGCCGTAGGAATTGTTGGCGATGTGCGGGTTGGAGATCAGGTTGTAGCCGGGCAGCAGGCGGTTGACGCTGATGCTGCGCAGATCCGGATGGTCGAAGCGCACGCCGGTATCGAGATCGGCAATCACCAGGCCGGGACTGCCGGTGCTGATGCTCCAGGCATCCACGGCATCCACTGAGGCGGGCTGCGTGTTCTGCAGGTACCACTGATTGCTGAACAGCGGATCATTGGGCAGCTCGAGCGCGTGGCGCCGCTCATCCGGATCGACGAACTCGACCTGCGGATCGGCGCGCAGGCGCGCCAGCAACTGCGCGGCCGACTCGCCGCGCACCGCCTGCACGCGCAGCAGGTGCAAGCCCATGGTGATGTGACGCGCCTCGGTCACCACCAGGCCATGGCGCAGCGCCAGATCCTGCACCGCGCCCAGCGCAGCCTTCTGCGTCAGCGCCGGCGCGATCGCGGGCGCGGCACGCAGCTTGACGATGAAACCGGTCACTGCGGGGGGAGCGCTCGCCGCGGTGGCGGCACCGGCGCCGGCGGCCGCGAGCAGCGCCCCCAGCGCTGCCGCCACGACCTGCACGCGCACCCGCCCGAGACGCATGGCGCTCACGAGACCTGAAGCGCCGCGCTCAACCGCGCTTCACTCCGGCAGATGGTGAACGCGGTCGCGCTGCGCGCGGGATCTGCTGAGTGATGCAGTGAATGTTGCCACCGCCGAGCAGGATTTCGCGCGCCGCCACTCCCACCACGCGGCGTCCCGGGAACAGTGCCTTCAGGCGCCGCGCCGCGAGCGCGTCGGTGCGCGCATCGAGCAGCGGCATGACGATGCCGCCGTTGGCGATATAGAAGTTGACGTAGCTGCCGGCCAGCCGCTCGCCCGCGACGCGCGGCTTGGTGCCTTCGTGGGCCACGATGCCGCGCGCCTCGCGCGCGCTCATGTAAAGCGGTCCCGGCATGCTCAGACGCGTGATCTTGAGGCGCCGGCCGCGGGCATCGCGTGCAGCGTTGAGACGCTCCCAGGCATCGCGCGAGATGGCGTACTGCGGATCACGGCGCCGCTCGGTCCAGGTGAGGCATACGTGCCCCGGCCGCACGAAGCAGGCGAGCTCGTCGATGTGCCCGTCGGTCTCGTCGTTCACGACCCCTTTGCCGAGCCAGATGATCTGGCGCACGCCGAGGTAGGCCTGCAGCAGCTGCGCGATCTCGCTCTTATCGAGGCTGGGGTTGCGGTTCGGGTTGAGGAGACACTCCTCGGTGACCAGCGCTGTGCCATCGCCGTCGACGTGCACCGCACCGCCCTCATTGACCAGCGGGGCACGGTAGCGCTCGAGACGCTCGATCTCGAGTACCTTGCGTGCCACCAGATCGTCCTGCTCCCAGGGAAAATACAGTCCGCCGTCCAGACCGCCCCAGGCATTGAAGTGCCAGTCGACGCCGCGCAGCGCGCCGCGTCGGTCCACGACACAGGTCGGACCGACGTCGCGCATCCAGCAGTCATCGTGCGCCATCTCGACGACACGCACCTGCGGGCTCAGCAGCGTGCGCGCGGTGGCGAAATGCGCCGTGGAAACCCCAACGGTGACCGGCTCGAACTGCGCGATGGCGGCGGCAACTTGCGCCAGTGCCAGCTGCGCCGGGCGCGCCGCCTCGCGCCAGTTGTCGGGCCGCTCGGGCCACAGCAGCCAGCAGCCGGAGTGCGGCTCGAACTCCCCCGGCATACGGAAACCGTCCGCCGCCGGCGTGCTCGCCAGGGTGCGGGTCATTTGCGCAGGCGGCTGTTGCGGTAGCCGTAGACGGCGTAGATGGACATGCCGATGATCGTCCACACCAGCAGGCGGATCCAGGTCCCGTTCGACAGCGTCAGTGTCAGCCCCAGACACACGGCGGTGCCGAGGATGCAGGTGAACGGCGCCCACGGGACGCGGAACGGGCGGTGCACATCGGGCCGCGTGCGCCGCAGCACCAGCACGCCCAGGCACACGACCGCAAACGCCAGCAGGATGCCGATCGAGACCAGGTCCGCCAGCACATCAAGCGGGAAGACGGCGGCGATCAGCGCGGCGCCCACGCCGGTGATGACGGTGGAGACGTGCGGCGTCTTGAAGCGCGGGTGACAGCGGGCCATGGACAGCGGCAACAGGCCGTCATCGGCCATCGACAGCAGGATGCGCGGCTGCCCCAGGAGCGAGGTGAGGATGACCGAGGTCATGCCGGCGATGACGCCCAGCTTGATCGGCCAGGCGAGCCAGCCGAGTTGCGGGTGCGCATCGAGCGCGACGGCCACCGGCGCGGCGACGTTCAGCTGGTGAAACGGCACCATGCCGATCAGCACCGTCGCCATGGCGACGTACAGCACCGCTGAGATCACCAGCGCGCCGAGGATGCCGAGCGGCAGGTCGCGTTGCGGATTGCGCGCCTCGAGCGCCATGGTCGAGGCCGTATCGAAACCGACATAGGAGAAGAAGATGATACCGGCGCCCTGCAGCACGCCGCTCCAGCCGAAATGACCAAAGCTGCCGGCGTTGGGCGGGATGTACGGATGAAAGTTGCGCGCGTCGACATACTTCAGTCCGACGGTCACCACGATGACGATGATGGCAACCTTGAGGGCCACCATGATGGTGTTGGCCCGGGCGGATTCGCGCACACCGACATACAGTACCCAGGTCATCGCCGCCACGATCAGCATCGCCGGGACATTGACGATCGCGCCGGTGGCCCGCAGGTGATCGTGCGCGTCGAGCCCGAGGGGAGCATTGACCAGCACCTCGGGCAGATGAATGTGTGCATCGCTCAGCAGACTCACCACGTAGGCCGACCAGCTGACCGCCACCGTGGAGGCGGAGATGGCGTACTCCAGCAGCAGGTTCCAGCCGATAAACCAGGCGAGCGCCTCGCCCAGGGTCGCGTAGGTGTAGCGATAGGCACTGCCGGGCACCGGCAGAAATGCGGCGAACTCTGCGTAGCACAGCGCCGCGAGCATGCTGCCGAAAGCGGCGATCAGCAGCGACAGCGTGATCGCAGGTCCGCTCTGGTTGGCGGCGACCTGTCCGGTCAGCACGAAGATGCCGGTACCGATGGTGGCACCCAGGCCGATCGAGGTGAGCGCGGCCGGTCCGAGCACCTGCTTCAGGCGGCCCTTGTCGTCCGCCTCGGCCGGATCGATCGGCCGCACCGCGCACATCTGCCGCAGCACGGACGGCTTGGCGGCCGCAGCGCTCTGCTCATTATTTATAGCGTCCCCCACCGACCTGCGGTCGCGAGCTGTAACCGCCGCGCAGTCTGACACACGCGGCCGCGCTTGGGCACGCGGCGCCAGGCGCGCGCCCCTGCTGTGCTAGCATTACGGCTCCCCGCCGCCGCTGCGCGCGCGGGTTTCCCAGGAGACCGCTCATGTCTACGGCCGCTACTGCCAGGGTCGCCCCCCCAGCTGGGGGCGCGAAGATTGCCGTCGCCAACGGCATTCTGCAGGTTCCCGACAATCCGATCATTCCGTTCATCGAGGGCGACGGCACCGGCGCGGACATCTGGCGGGCGAGCGTGCGCGTGATGGATGCGGCCGTAGCCAAGGCGTATGGCGGCAAGAAGCGCATCTACTGGATGGAAGTGTTCGCCGGCGAGAAGGCCAACAAGCTGTTCAATACCTGGCTGCCGGATGAGACCGTCGCCGCCTGCCGCGAGTATCTGGTGTCCATCAAAGGCCCGTTGACCACCCCGGTCGGCGGCGGCATCCGCTCGCTCAACGTAGCGCTGCGACAGATGCTCGACCTGTACGTGTGTCTGCGCCCGGTGCGCTGGTTCAAGGGCGTGCCCTCGCCGGTCAAGCATCCGGAGAAGGTCGACATGGTGATCTTCCGCGAGAACACTGAGGACATCTACGCCGGCATCGAGTTCGAAGCCGGCAGCGCGGAGGTGCACAAGTTCCTCGAGCTGTTCCGCCAGGCATTTCCCAAGGCCTATGCCAAGATCCGCTTCCCGGAAAGTTCCGGCATCGGCATCAAGCCGGTCTCGAAGGAAGGTTCGGAGCGGCTGATCCGTGCGGCCCTCAAGTACGCCATTGCCAACAAGCGCAAGAGCGTCACGCTGGTGCACAAGGGCAACATCCAGAAATTTACCGAAGGCGCGTTCCGCAACTGGGGCTATCAGCTCGCCGAGCGCGAGTTCGCCGCCCAGTGCTACACCTGGGAGCAGTGGGAGCGCACCAAGGCGGCCCAGGGCGAGAAGGCGGCCAAGGCGGAGATGGACGCGGCCAAACAGGCCGGACGCGTCATCGTCAAGGACGCGATCGCCGACATCACTCTGCAGCAGGTACTCACCCGCCCGGAAGAGTTCGACGTGATCGCCACGCTCAATCTCAACGGCGACTATCTGTCCGATGCGCTCGCGGCGCAGGTCGGCGGCATCGGCATCGCGCCCGGCGGCAACATCAACTATCTCACCGGGCATGCGGTGTTCGAAGCGACGCACGGCACGGCGCCCAAGTACGCCAATCTCGACAAGGTCAATCCCGGTTCGGTGATCCTCTCGGGCGAGATGATGTTCCGCTACCTCGGCTGGCGCGAAGCCGCGGATGCAGTGATCGGCGCCATGGACCGTACCATCGCGCAGAAGATCGTCACCTATGACTTCGCGCGTCTGATGGAAGGTGCGCACGAAGTGTCGACCAGCGCGTTCGCCGACGCGCTGATCAAGAACCTCTAGCACGTTTACCGCGGCGCGCAGCGGCGGCATCCATGACGAGCGGCTACTCCGGCACGCCGCTGGCGCAGAAACTGGGTCTCAAGACGGGTACGCGCGTCTGCGTGCAGGGCGCTCCGCAGAACTACCGCCAGCTCATCGCGCCGCTGCCCGCGGGCGTCAGGTTCGTGCGCCGTATCGACGCCCACACCGATCTCGTGCATCTGTTCGCCGCCTGGCGCGCTGAGCTCAGCGCCGCGCTGCGCGCCGCGCGAGGGGCGATGCGCGCGGATGCGGTGGTGTGGGTGAGCTGGCCGAAGAAAAGCGCGCGCCGCGAAGGCGATGTCAGCGAGGACGTGGTGCGCGAGCTGGCGCTGCCGCTCGGACTGGTCGACATCAAGGTCTGTGCGGTGGATGACACCTGGTCGGGCCTCAAACTCATGCTACGGCGCAGCGAGCGGGCCCCCGCCGGCAAGCCGGCGCGGCGCACGCCGGCATGAGTGCGCCGCCGGCGGACCACGTGCTGGAGTGGGCACGCAAGGTGCAGGCGATCGCACAGAACGGTCTCACCTTCAGCCGCGATCCATTCGACCGCGAGCGTTACAGCCAGCTGAGCGAGCTGGTGGCGCAGCTGCTCGCCACACAGCTGCAGCTGCCGCAGACTGCGGCGCGCGCGCTGTGGGACGGCGAGACCGGCTACGCGACCCCGAAGGTGGACGTACGCGGCGGTGTCTTCCGCGACGGCGCGGTGCTGTTGGTGCGCGAGCGCAGCGATGGCCGTTGGACGCTGCCCGGCGGCTGGGTCGACATCAACGATGCGCCATCGGCCGCCGTGGAACGCGAGATCCTCGAGGAGTCCGGTTACCGCGCACGCGCGCTCAAGCTCGCCGCGCTGCTCGACAAGAACCGCCATCCGCATCCGCCCGGGCTCTATCACATCTATAAGCTGTTCTTCGTGTGTGAGCTCACCGGCGGCAGTCCTGCGGCCAGCGCCGAAACGGATGCAGTGGATTTTTTCCCGCTCGGCGGCTTGCCGGAGCTGTCGCTGGGACGCGTGCTCGCCGCGCAGATCGTGCGCCTGCACGAGCACTGGCGCCAGCCAGCCCTGCCGACCGATTTCGACTGAACGGGGGACGAGGGCATGTCCACCGCAGCTGAGACACCATCCGCGCTCGAGTGCGCGCAGCGCATCGCAACGGCTTTCGTTCATTACAATGCTCAGTTCCGTGCGATCACCCGGCGGGCGCCGCTGCGCTTCGACGCGCGCGACTGGAAAGGCGGGCAGCGCGACGCGGTCGAACGCATCGAGTTGTACGACCTGTTCGTCAACCAGACGGTCGCGGAGCTGCGTCTGGCGCTGGGCGCCCGCGCGCAGGAGCGTGCGCTGTGGCGCGCGATCCGTGCGCAGTTCGCTGTGCAGATCGCGGACCTGGCCGACCCGGAGTTCACCAAAACCTTCTTCAGCTCCGTCAGCCGCCGGGTGTTCGGCACGGTCGGTGTCGCCCCCGACATCGAGTTTGTGGCCACCGATCTCGACCCGCTGGCCGACATCCACTCGGCGGTGGGCACCAATAGCTACCTGAACCACGGCTCGCTGGCACTCCTGTTCGAGGACCTGCTGGGCGATGTGCGCTTCCGCTCGCCGTGGCGCGATCTGGACAAGAGCATCGCGCATGTGGCAAGTGAAGTGCACAGCTACCTGCGTGCCGGCGGCGAGCAGCGCGAGGTGGAGCAGGTGGAAGTCATCCGGCCGGTGTTCTACCAGATCTCGCGCGCCTACGTGGTCGGGCGCGTGGTGGGGCGCGGCTTCACCCTGCCGCTGGTGATCGCTCTCAAGAACACCGACAACGGCGTGCTGGTGGATGCGGTGATGCTGGCCGAGGCGGACGTCAGCATCGTCTTCAGCTTCACGCGCTCGTACTTCCACGCCGACATCGAGCGTGTGGCCGAGGCGGTGGTGTTCCTCAAGTCGATCATGCCGCGCAAACCGGTGAGCGAGTTGTTCACCGTGCTCGGGCGCGCACGCCAGGGCAAGACTGAGCGCTACCGCGAACTGATGCGCAGCCTCGAGCACACCAACGACCGCTTCACGCACGCCGCGGGCGAGCGCGGCCTGGTGATGGTGTGTTTCACGCTGCCCTCATTCGATGTGGTCTTCAAGGTGATCCGTGACCGCTTTGCGCCGCCCAAGACCGTGCTGCGCGAGGAGGTGATGGCCAAGTATCGGCTGGTGTTCATCCACGACCGCGCCGGACGACTGGTCGATGCACAGGAATTTCGCCGGCTGCGGTTTGCACGCGCGCGCTTCGCCCCGGAGCTGCTCGAGGAGTTGCGGCACGAAACCGCCCACAGCGTGCATGAGGACGGCGACGACCTGGTGTTCGACCACATGTACATCGAGCGGCGCATGACACCGCTCAACCTGTTCCTGCGCAGCGCGCCGGCGGCGGAAGCCGAGCGCGCGGTGCTCGACTACGGGCAGTGCATCCGCGATCTGGCGTATACCAACATCTTCCCCGGCGACCTGCTGCTGAAGAATTTCGGCGTCACCCGCCACGGCCGCGTGATCTTTTACGACTACGACGAACTGTGCCAGGTGACCGACTGCAATTTCCGCGACGTGCCGGCAGCGACCAACGATGAGGATGAAATGCGCGGCGAAGCCTGGTTCTACGTGAGCGACAACGACGTGTTCCCCGAGACCTTCATCAACTTCCTCGCCTTCAGCGACGCGCAGCGCGCCGCGCTGCTGCGCATGCACGGCGAGATCCTCACCGCCAGCTTCTGGCGCGGCGTGCAGCAGCGCCTGCACGAGGGCGATGTCATGGAGGTGCTGCCCTACCACCCGCACCGCGTGCGGGTGGCGAGCAGCCTGTGAACAGCGCCTAGGGTGTCAGCAGCGCGCTGTAGTCGGTCTCGAGCGCAGCATGCGGGCGCATCGGGCGCACCGCGACTCCGTTCAGCGCCGCATCCAGCTGGCGGTTGGCAAACTCCCAGTTCACCAATTCATCGAGGAAAGCGCTGACGTAAGCGCCGCGGCGGTTCTGGTGATCGAGATAATAGGCGTGTTCCCACAGATCGAGCGCCAGCAGCGCGACATCGCCGCGCACCAGAGGTGTCGCCGCATTGTGGGTGGTGACGATCTCCAGCGCGCTGCCGCGCCAGACGAGCCACAGCCAGCCGCTGCCGAAGTGCCCGGCCGCCGTTTCCTTGAACTCGCGCACGAAGCGCTCATGCGAGCCGAAGCGGGTGCGCAGCTGTTCACCCACCAGGCCGCCGGCAAGACCGCCGCCACGCGGACGCATCGAATGCCAGTAGAGATTGTGGTTCCACACTTCGGCCGCGTAACGATACACGCCATGCTGCGCAGGATTGCGCTCGGTCACGCGGATCAGTTCCTCGAGCGGCAGCGACTCGAGCTGCGTGCCGCGCACCATCGCGTGCATGCGGTCGAAGCACACGCGTTGATGTCGCAGAAAATGAAACACCAGCGTGTCACGCGACAGCGCCGGCTCCAGATCAGAAAAATTGTAAGGAATGATGGGCGGCTCGATGTTCATGCAGCTTCCTTCCTGGAATCCAGATACGAACCCGATGCGTTTGCTGAGACTCGCCAACTAGGCGCCAGTTCCACGCGCAGGCCCGGAGAATATTTTGAGTGAGATACGCCTCGCGTACTTCCATCGCAAGTAGGACTTCGCCTCGTTCGATTGTAGGCAGCGCAACTCGCCCCTTTTGAGGGAGAGAGTTCGGTCACAAGCCGGTCGCAGTGTTACTGCTGGGTTGCGGCGAGGGCTTGCGCGATGTCCGCCAATAAATCCTCAGGATCCTCAAGACCGATGGATAAACGTAAGGTGCCCTCGGTAATGGCCGCGATGCGCTGCTGCTCTGCGTTCAGCTCGCGGCCACCCATGATCTGCGGTGTGACCACCAGCGATTCGGTCGATCCCAGGCTCGGCGTGAGTGCGAACAGCTGCAGCGCATCAACGAAGCGCCGGCCGGCGGCCGCCCCGCCCTGCAGGTCGAAGCTGACGATGGTGCCGAAGTCCTGCATCTGCTGGCGGGCGAGCGCATGCTGCGGATGCTGCGGCAGGCCGGGGTAGTGCACCCGGGCCACGGCCGGATGCTGCGCCAACAGCTGTGCCACGCGCAGGGCGCGCTCGCACTGGGCGCGGTAGCGCACGAAGTACGTCTTCAGTCCGCGCAGGATCAGGAACGCCGTGTGCGGATCGAGCGTGCCGCCGAGCGCGCTGAAATCGGCGCGCATGGCACGGATCAGCTCGCCGCGGGCAATCACTGCCCCGCCCATGACGTCCCCCGTGCCGGAGGCGTACTTGGTCAGGCTGTGCAGGAATATGTCCACTTCGTAGTCGCCGTGCTGATGGAAGCCGGCGAAGGTGTTGTCCATGACGGCCAGTGCCCCGGCGGCGTGCGCCAGCCGGGTCAGCGCCGCGATATCGGCGATCTTGGTGATCGGATTGGTCGGGCTCTCGAACAGCACCAGCCGGGTGGGCTGTGCCGCCAGCGCGCGCTCAACCCCCGCGAGGTCCTCGATCGACAGCAGAGTGTGGCTCACGCCAAAGCGCCCGAGCAGGCGGCGGATCAGATAGCGCGTGGGGTTGTAGCTCTCCACGAAGCACAGGAGGTGATCGCCCTGCTGGGTGAGCGCCAGCAGCGTCTGGGCGATGGCCCCGATCCCCGAGGCTGTCACCAGACAGTCTTCCCGCCCCTGCAGTTCGGCGAGCAGCAGCTCCAGCTGGCGCGTCGTCGGATTGGAGGCGCGCGAGTAGAAGAAGCCCGGACGCTCGCCGCGCAGGAAACGCTCGGTCTGCTCGAGATTGTCGAACTCGAACTTGACGCTCTGGTAGATGGGCGCAACCAGCGGGCGGTTGTCTGCCGGTACCTCGACCGCCGGCGGATGATTGACGCGGGTGGGCTTTTTCATGGGAGGTGCGCGTTTGCGGTTTCAGGAGTCGAGAGTAAACCGGTCGGCGTCGAGGTGCGCAGGGAAGCGCTGGCGGAACGCCGCGAGTGTCACCGGGTCCAGTTCCGCGCTGAACACGCCGGCGTGGGCGCCCGCAGCCAGCAGCGTTCGGCCCTCGAAATCGATGACCGCGCTGTCGCCGGCGTAGCCGATACCCGTCCCATCGGTGCCGACGCGGTTGACGCCGACGACGTAAGTCTGATTCTCGATCGCCCGGGCACGCAGCAGTTGCTGCCAGGCCTCGGCGCGTGCGGCCGGCCAGTTGGCCACATACAGCAGCAGCTCATACTCGAGCTCCTTGCGGCGGCGGCTGAACACCGGGAAACGCAGGTCGTAGCACACCAGCGGACACACCCGTAGACCGCGCCAGGACACGCTCCAGGCCGCGCGCCCGGGGCTGAAGTGCTCGTGCTCGCCGGCCATGCGAAACAGATGACGCTTGTCATAATGCAGCAGCCGCCCGTCCGGTTGCGCCCACAACAGCCGGTTGTAGTAGCAGCCCTCGTGAGCGGTGATCACACTGCCGGTCAGCACGGCATCCAGCAGAGCAGCCTGCCGCAGCAGCCACTGCGCGCTGGGACCGCCACCGGGCTCCGCTACCGTTGCCACTTTCATGGTGAAGCCGCTGGTAAACGTCTCCGGCAGCACCACCAGATCAGTGCCGCCGGCGAGCGGCTGCAGCAGCCGTTCGAAGGCGTCGCGATTGGCGCGTGCGTCCTGCCAAGCGAGCGGCTGCTGTAGCAGGGCGACGCGCAGCGCGGCCATGCTGCCTCAGGCCGCCCGGGCGCGCGCCGCGAAGGCGTTGAGGCGTGCCGCGGCCTCATCGAGAGTCGCGTCGCGCTTGGCGATGCACAGCCGCACGAACGGCAGTGGCTGCGGCTGCTCGTAGAACGGCGACAGCGGAATGCTGGCGACCCGCGCCTCCGTCAGCAGCCGCTCGGCGAAGGCGCGATCGTCGCCCGCGCCAAAGGCGCTGAAGTCGAGCAGTTGAAAGTAGGTGCCCTGCGCCGGCGGCAGAGCAAAACCGGAACCGGCGAGCGCGGCGCGCAGGCGATCGCGCTTGGCCTGAAAGAAAGCGGCCAGGTCCCTGCCGACCTGCGGCCGCTCGGCGAGGTACGCAGCGATCGCATGCTGCAGCGGATTTGCGATGCTGAAGGTATTGAACTGATGCACCTTGCGCAGCTCGCGCGTGAGGGCTGCCGGGGCGACGCAGTAGCCGATCCGCAGCCCGGTGGCGTGCAGTGTCTTGCCGAACGAAAAGACCGCGACACTCCTGCGCGCCAGCTCCGGGTGCGTCAGCACCGAGTGGTGGACGTGGCCGTCGAACACCACGTGCTCGTACACCTCATCAGACAGCACCACAATGTCGCGCCCGGCGAGCAGCTGTGCGAGGGCCTCGAGGTCCTGAGCGCTCGCCGTACTGCAGGCAGGATTGCCGGGACTGTTGAACAACACCAGCCGCGTGCGCGGGCTCAATGCCGCCCGCACCCGCTCCCAGTCGTAGCAGAATCCAGGCTGGGTGAGCGGTATCCGCACGCAGCGCCCACCGGCCAGACGCACCGCCGGATCGTAGGAGTCGTAGGCGGGATCGAACGCGATGGCCTCCTCCCCCGCCCCCAGCACCGCCTGCACCGTCGAGTAAATGGCCTCGGTCGCTCCGAGCGTCACCGTGATCTGCGACTCCGGATCGACACTCAGGCCGTACGCGGCCTGCAGCTTGCTGGCGATCTGTTCGCGCAGCGCCGGCAGTCCCTCCATCGGGGCATACTGGTTGTGACCCGCTGCCATCGCGGCGGCGACCAGTTCAGTGAGCCGCGGGTCAATATCGTAATCAGGGAAGCCTTGCCCCAGATTGAGGGCGTTGAGTTCGCGCGCCCGGCGCGACATGACGCTGAAGATCGTCGTGCCGAAGTCCGGGAGCTTGCTGCGCATGCGCTCGTGGCCGGATCAGACCGCCGCGTCTGCCGCCGCCAGCGCCGCTCCGATCACGCCGGCCTGGTTGGCAAACTGCGCCGGGCGCAGCTCCGCCTGCGAGTGCAATAACGGCGCAAACTCGCTGAAACGCTCACTCACCGCGCCACCCAGAATGAATACGTCGGGCCACAGCAGCTGGTGCAGCGCCAGCAGATAGGCGTTCACCCGCTCGATCCAGGCGGGAAAGTCCAACCCTTCCGCAGTGCGCACGTGCGCCGAGGCCCACTTCTCCGCGTCCATGCCGCGCAGCTCCATATGACCGAGCTCGGTGTTCGGGAACAGCCGGCCGTTGGTGAAGAGCGCCGTACCGATGCCGGTGCCGAAGGTCAGCATGATCACGGTGCCGTTGCAGCCGCGACCGCTGCCGAAGCGCATCTCCGCGATCCCCGCCGCATCGGCGTCGTTGAGAAAGCGCACCGCACGACCGAGCGCCTGCGCGGCCAGACTGGCGCCGTTGGTGCCGAGCCAGCCGCGATCGATATTGGCGGCAGTGCAGGCGCTGCCGGCCTTGATCACCGCCGGGAACGCCACGCCGACCGTGCCACTGCCGCCCGGCAGGCGCCGGGCCAGTTCCGCCAGCACCGCGGTGAGGGCCGCCGGGGTCGAGGGCTGAGGCGTGGGCGCCGCGATGATCGAACCACTCACCCGACCCGAGCGCACATCGACCAGGCCCGCTTTGATCGAGGAACCGCCGACATCAAGGCCCAGCACCAGCTCCGGCATGAGCGCACTCACAGGTTGGCCGCCGCGGCGAGCTGCAGGTCGCGCTGGCGGCGCTTTTCACGGTAGCGCATCCACACCGTCGAGATCGCAATGCCGCTCGCCACGATGAGCACCATGATAGTCGCCAGCGCGTTAACGTCCGGTGTCACCCCGAAGCGCACCTTGGAAAAGATCACCATCGGCAAGGTACTGGATCCCGGGCCGGCGACAAACTGGGTAATGACCAGATCATCCCAGGAAAGCGTGAATGCCAGCAGCCAGCCGGAGGCGATGGCCGGCAGGATCAGCGGCAGGGTGATGCGCAGGAACACCTGCAGCGGCCGTGCGCCGAGGTCCATGGCGGCCTCCTCCAGCGACTCATCGAAACCGACCAGACGCGATTGCACCACCACCGTCACGTAAGCCATACAGAAAGTGATGTGCGCGAGCGTGATCGTGACCGCACCGACCCCGCGCGGCCAGCCGATGAGCTGCGCCATGGCGACGAACAGCAGCAGGAGCGACAGGCCGGTGATCACCTCTGGCATCACGATGGGTGCCGTGGTCATGCCTGCGAGCAGCAGGCGCCCGCGAAAGGCGCCGAAGCGCGCCAGCGCCATGCCCGCGAGGGTGCCGAGCACCACCGCCCCACTCGCCGCGATCAGCGCGATGCGGATCGACAGCCACGCAGCGCCGAGGATCTGCTGGTTGCGGGCGAGCTCGACATACCACTTGAGGGTCGGCGAGTGGGCGGCGTCCCAGACGGTGACCAGGCGCGAGTTGTTGAATGAGAACACGACCATCGACAGGATGGGCACGTACAGAAATATGAGCCCCAGCACCAGCATGCAGCGCGAGAACCAGCCGCGCGACATCATTTCGCCGCCTCGAGTTCGCGCCGCTCCAGGCGCTGGAACAGCATGATGGGGATGACCAGCAGCAGCAGCACCAGGATGGCCACCGCGCTCGCCACCGGCCAGTCGCGGTTTTCGAAGAACTCATCCGACAGGACGCGGCCGATCATCAGCTGATCGGTACGACCGAGCAGCGTCGGAATGACGTATTCGCCCACCGCGGGAATGAACACCAGCAGCGAGCCGGCGACGATACCGGCGAGTGACTGCGGCAGGGTAATTGCCAGAAACGCGCGCAGCGGCCGGGCGCCGAGGTCGGCAGCCGCTTCCAGCAGCGCCGGGTCGTGTTTCTCCAGGTTTGCATACAGCGGCAGGATCATGAACGGCAGATAGGAATAGACGATGCCGATGTAGACGGCGAAGTCGGTCTGCAGCAGCGCCAGCGGCTGGTGGATCACGCCGAGGTAGAGCAGCACATTGTTGATGACGCCGTTGTTCTTCAGCAGCCCGATCCAGGCATAGACACGCAGCAGAAAGGAGGTCCAGAACGGCAGCACGATCAGCATCAGGAGCACCGAGCGCGTCGAGGGATTGGAGCGCGCGATGGCGTAGGCCATCGGATAACCGATCAGCAGGCAGAACAGCGTCGACACCGCGGCCACTTTGAGCGAGTACAGGTAGGAGCTGACGTACAGTGGATCGGTAAACAGGAACGAGTAAGCCGACCAGTGCACCTCGAGCGAGGGCGTGCCGTGATGCCAGGAGATCAGCGGGGTGTATGGCGGTATCGCCAGGCGCACCTCTGAGAAGGAGATGCGGAACACGATGATGAACGGGATCAGGAACAGCAGCAGCAGCCACACCAGCGGGATGCCGGCGACCAGCCGCCGGCCTGCTGCCTGAGTGAGCCGCACCGCCACGCGCTACTCCGTCAGCACCACGGGACTCGAGCCGTGCCAGGAAAGCCACACGCTCTCCTGGCGCTCGATCGGCCGCTCGCCGCGGCGCGCAGTGTTGGGCAGTGTCACGCGCAGCAGCTTGCCGGAGGCGAGTTCCACCAGGTAAATGGACATATCCCCCATGTAGGCGATCTCGCGCACCGTACCGCGCACCGCGTTCTCGGGTGGCCCGGCAGGGCCACCGCCGGGGGCACGTCGGCTGATGTGGATTTTCTCCGGGCGAATCGCCGTCCACACGGTGGCGCCGCGCGACTGGCTCAGGACCCGTTCGGCGCGTACCGGAGTGCCCAGCTCGCCACACTGAATGCGCACGAAGTCGGCGCCCTCCTCGCTCACCTGACCTTCGAACATGTTGACCGAACCGATGAAGTCGGCCACGAAACGCGTCGCCGGCGACTCGTAGATATCCGATGGCGTTCCGACCTGAGCAATGCGTCCGTGGTTCATGACGCCGAGACGCTGACCGAGCGTCATCGCCTCCTCCTGATCGTGGGTCACCACGATGAAGGTCACCCCGAGACGCTGCTGGATGTTGAGCAGCTCGAACTGGGTGTGCTCACGCAGCTTCTTGTCGAGCGCCGCGAGCGGTTCATCCAGCAGCAGCAGCTTGGGACGTTTGACCAGGGCGCGCGCCAGTGCGACGCGCTGGCGCTGCCCGCCGGAGAGCTGGTGCGGCTTGCGTGCGCCGAAGCCGCTCATCTTCACGATCTCGAGGATTTCACCGACCTGGCGGCGGATCGCATCACGCCCCAGGTGCTCCTGCTCGAGCCCGAAAGCCACGTTTTTCTCGACGGTCATATGCGGGAACAGCGCGTACGACTGGAACATCATGTTGACCGGGCGCTCGAACGGGGCGATGGTGCTCATGTTCACCCCGTCGATGGAAATGCTGCCGCTGCTCGGGCGCTCGAAGCCTGCCAGCATGCGCAGCAGGGTTGTTTTGCCCGAGCCCGAGCCGCCCAGGAGACAGAAAATCTCGCCGCGGCGGATGTCCAGCGACACATTGTCGACCGCGGTGAAATCGCCGAACTTCTTGGTGACGTTGGCGATCCGCACGTAGGCTGCGGTGGGCTCGGCGGACTCTGCCATGTTCGCTGCACTCATTGAGATGGAGGTAATGTTCATCGGCCGGTCTTGAAGCGTGTCCACATGCGCGTCAGCAGGCGCTGATAGCCGGGCGGACGCGGGCGCTCGGGCACCAGCCGCGCGCGCACCGCCGGCGGCGGATAGACGCCCGGGTCATTGCGCACCGAGGGATCGAGCGGCTGGATCTCCGGGCGTACGGCGTTGGCATACTTGATGAGATCGGAATTCCGCGCCGCCACATCCGGGCGCAGCAGGTAATTGATGAACAGCAGCGCGTTGTGCACGTGCGGCGCGTCGGCCGGAATCGCCATGACGTCGTAGTTACTGATCGCGCCTTCCTTGGGGATGCTGTAGGCGATGTCGACACCTTTGCCGGCCTCTTTGGCGCGGTCGTGGGCCTGCTTGATGTCGCCCGACCAGCCCATTACCAGGCAGATATCGCCGTTCGCCAGGTTGTCGATGTAGCGCGAAGAATCGACATAGCGCACGTACGGGCGGATGGCGTGCAGCGCCTGTTCGGCCGCCTGCAAGTCCTCGAGCGAGTTGCTGTTGGGGTTGCGGCCGAGGTAGAGCAACACCGTGCCCACCACCTCGGAGGGCGCATCGAGGATGGATATCCCGCAGTCCTGGAATCGGGCGATCACCGCCGGCTCGAACAGCATGCGCCAGCTGTCCACCGGCGCGTCCGCCATGCGGCGCTTGATCTCACCGCTGTTGTAACCGACCCCGGACGTGATCCACATGTAGTCAACGTTGTACTGGTTGCCCGGATCATAGAGCGCGGTGGCGCGCGCCACGTCAGGGTCGACGTTCTTCAGGTTCGGCAGCTGCGACTTGTCGAGCTTCTGGTAGATGTCCGCGGCGATCTGGCGCTCGAGGAAGGCCCCCGAGGGCACGACGATGTCGTAGTTGGTGTGTCCGGTCAGCAGCTTGGTTTCGAGAATCTCGTTGGAGTCGAACACGTCGTAGTTGATGCGAATGCCGTATTCTTTCTGGAAATCACTGATCACGGCGGGCTGGATGTAGTCGGACCAGTTGTAGACGTTGAGAATCTTCTCCGACTCACTGTCAGCGACATGCCCCGCAGCCGTGCGCCCGGAGCAGGCCGCCAACACCAGCAGCGGCAGAACACACAACAGCAAGCCAAGGGGGGCGCGGATCACGACCTCTTCTTATATATCAGCAGGCGCGGGCTGAGAAGGCGCGGCCGCGCGCCCGTCGCCGCGCCTGCTTACACGTTCAGCAGCAGGTGCTCGCGCTCCCAGGAGCTGATGACCTGCAGAAACACCTCGTATTCGGCTTGCTTGACGATAGTGAACGCTTCGACGAACGGTTCGCCCAGCAGCTTCACCAGCGGCTCACAGCGGCGCAGCTCGCGCAGCGCCTCATCCAGCGAACGTGGCAACCCGAACGGCAGGTCGTGGGCACTGCCGACGATGGGATCGGATGGCTGTGCGCCCTCGATCATGCCGAGGTAACCGCAGGCGAGCGAGGCGGCAATGGCAATGTAAGGATTGGCATCGGCCCCGCCCACACGGTTCTCGACGCGGCGCGCCTGCGCATCCGACATGGGTACCCGCAGCCCGGCGGTACGGTTGTCGTAGCCCCAGTGCACGTTGATCGGGGCGGACAGGTAGCGCGTCAGACGCCGGTACGAGTTGACGTTGGCGCAGAACAGCGCCATGGCTGCCGGCATGTATTTCTGCAGCCCGCCGATATGCGCGAAGAACAACTGCGACGGCGTGCCGTCCGGATTGCTGAAGATGTTCTTGCGCGTCTTCACATCCACCACGCTCTGGTGAATATGCATGGCACTGCCGGGTTCCTTGGCGTGCGGCTTGGCCATGAAAGTGGCGTAGATCTTGTGCCGCAGCGCGGCCTCGCGCGCCGTGCGCTTGAACAGGAAGGCCTGGTCCGCCAGATCGAGCGGCGGACCGTGGATCAGGTTGATCTCCATCTGCGCCGGTCCATCCTCGTGGATCAACGTGTCGATTTCGATGTCCTGGTCCTCGCAGAACTGGTAGATGTCGTCGAACAGCGGATCGAACTCGTTGACCGCAGCGATGCTGTAGGACTGGCGTCCCGGCTCGGCGCGGCCGGAGCGACCCACCGGCGGCTTCAGCGGATAGTCGGCATCCTTGTTCTGCTCGACCAGGTAGAACTCCAGTTCGGGAGCCACGATCGGGTCCCAGCCGCGCTGCGCGTACAGCTCGAGAACGTTGCGCAGCACATGACGCGGCGCCATCGACACGCGCCGGCCGTCCGAATAAAAACAGTCGTGAATGACCTGTGCGGTGGGTTCGGCCGCCCACGGCACGCGGCGCACGGTCTTGGGGTCGGCCTTGAGAATGATGTCGATCTCTGCCGGGCTCATCGCCTCGCCGGTTTCGGGCGGATAGTCGCCGGTCACCGTCTGCAGGAACACGCTCTCCGGCAGCCGCATGCCACCATCCTCGGCAAACTTCTCCGCCGGCATGATCTTGCCGCGCGCGATGCCCGCCATGTCGGGAATGATGGCCTCGACCTCGGAAATGCCGTGATCGCGGAAGAACTGCCGGATCTCACTGACCATGGGCGACGCCTTTCTCACTTGGACTGCGCCCGTTCGCGGCTCGCCTCGCCGAAGGCGGCGAACAGCGCGCGCGAGAACGGGTTACTCATCACGTGCCACTCGGGATGCCATTGCACCGCGAGTGCGAAACGGCGCGCCCCCGCAACACGGAAGGCCTCGATCAGGCCATCGGGAGCACGCGCTTCCACCGCAAGTTCGCCCCCCAACCGGTCGATGCCCTGATTGTGCAGCGAATTGACGCGAATGCGGTCGCTGTCGGCGAGGCCGCGCAGCACACCGCCGGACTCGAGGATGACGTCGTGCGCAGGGCCGTACTGCACTTCCAGTGGCTGCGACTCGTCGTCCCGGTGATCCAGGCGCCCGGGAACCTCGTGCACCTTCTGGTGCAGGGTGCCACCGAAGGCCACGTTCATTTCCTGGAAGCCGCGGCAGATGCCGAACACCGGCACGCCCGCCTCGACCGCTCTGCGGATCAGCGGCAGCGTCGTGGCATCGCGTGCCGGATCGTGCAGGGTGCCCGGCGCGCTTGGGTTCCCCTGGTAAAGGTGCGGCTCGACGTTGGACGGACTGCCGGTAAACACCAGACCGTCCAGTCGCTCCAGCAGCTCATCGAATCCCAGCTCTTCCGCCAGTGCGGGGATCAGAAGCGGGACCCCCTGAGCCCCATCGAGCACGGCGCGGGCGTACTTCTCGCCCACCATGTGAAACGGGTGCGCCCCAACGACGCGGCGGTCGGCGGGGATTCCAATGAGTGGACGGGCAGAGGCCATGGCAGCGCAGCGTCCCAACGTGTCTATTATCTTAAACAGACAGCCAGGACAACATCTCCAGGTAGGCGCCTATTACACCACAGCTGAGCGGCGGAAGCCTCAGCTTGCACGCACTGCAGAACTGCGGTAGTGGCTCAAGTAAGGGCCGTAAGGGCTGCCAGTGCCCCTCGGGCACAACCCCGCGGATTTGCCCGCCAGCCCTGCGCCTCGCTATCCTGCCCGCCTCGCGCGGGCCGCCGGCCTTACGAATATCCTAAACACCCGGGAGCGACACTGGCGCATGGCTCGGCTGGAATATGTCCCCTCCTACTACGCCAGCTCGGCGCAGGCCGCGCCGATGCGGCCGGCGCTCGCCGGTACCGTCGACGCCGATGTGTGCGTGGTCGGCGCCGGCATCGCCGGCTGCTCCAGCGCGCTGCACCTGGCGGAGCAGGGACTCTCGGTGGTGCTGCTCGAGGACCAGCGCGTGGGCTGGGGCGCATCGGGCCGCAGCGGTGCGCAGGCCATCCACGGCGTCGCCGCCGGACAGGCGAAACTCGAGCGCCTGATCGGCGCCGACGACGCGCGGCACGTGTGGCAGGTCTCGGTCGAAGGCCTGGCACTCATGCGCCAGCTGATCGGGCGTTTTCGCATCGATTGCGACTGGCGCGACGGCTACATGCTGACCGCGGTCAAAGAGCGTCAGCAGCGCGAGCTCGAGGCCGAGCTCCACGAGCTGCGTGACCGCTACGGCTACCACAGCGTGCGCATGCTGGGGCGCGAGGAGCTGCGCGCCACGCTCGCCACCGAGCGCTATCTGAGTGCGCTTTACGACAGCAACAGCGGGCACCTGCATCCGCTCAACTACACGCTCGGCCTGGCGCGCGGCGCCGAGTCTCTCGGAGTACGCATCTTCGAGGGCACGCGCGCCTTGGCGTTCGCGAGCGCGGGCGAGCGAGTCAGAGTGCAGACAGCTGACGGGGAGGTGCGGGCACGCTTCCTGGTGTTGTGCGGCAACGTCTACCTCGGAGCGACCGCGCCGACGCTGGCCGCCAAGATCATGGCAGTCGCCACCTACATCGTGGCGACCGAGTCCCTCGGCCCGCAACGCGCCCAGGCCCTGATCGCCAACAACGCTGCGGTCAGTGACGTGAACTGGGTACTCGACTATTTCCGCCGCTCGGCCGATGACCGCCTGCTGTTCGGCGGGCGCGTCAACTACTCCGGTCTGCGCTCGTTCGATGCTCCGCGTGCCACCCGTGCGCGCATGCTGCGCGTATTCCCGCAGCTGAGTGACGTGCGCGTGCAGTACGCCTGGGGCGGCGAGGTCGACATCACACTCAACCGCGCGCCACATTTCGGCCGGCTCGCGCCCAACGTTTACTTTCTGCAGGGCTTTTCCGGACATGGCATCGCGCTCACCGGTATCGCCGGCAAGCTGGTCGCCGAGGCGATCGGTGGCACCGCCGGGCGCTTCGATGTCTTCGCGCGCATCCCGCATGCCAACTTCCCAGGCGGACAGGCGTTGCGACGGCCGGCACTGGTACTGGCAATGCTCTGGTTCCGCATCAAGGACCTGCTGTAACCGGCGCGCACGCTAAGATCGCGCATGCCTGACGCACTCCACACCGGACCGCGTGCCCTCATCACCCTGCTGTGGGTCGCCTGGGCGCTGTACTGGCTCATTTCCGCCTGGGGAGTCAAGGCGGTACAGCGGCGCGAGTCGCTCGGCTCACGCCTGGCACACGTGCTGCCGCTGATCGTGGCGGGAGTGCTGCTCGGCTGGAGCCGCATGCCGTGGGCGTTTCTCACCCAGCGGTTGTGGCCGCGCTCATGGGAAGCGTACTGGATCGGCGTGGCGCTGCTGGCCGCGAGCATCGCTTTCGCCGTGTGGGCGCGCGTACACCTAGGTCGCAACTGGAGCGGCACGGTGACCGTGAAACAGGACCACGAGCTGATCCGCTCAGGTCCCTACGCCCTGGTGCGCCATCCGATCTACACCGGGCTGCTGGGCGCCGTGCTCGGCACTGCGATCGCCTCCGGCACGGTGCGTGCCGCGCTGGCATTCGTGATCATCACGATCGCGCTGGTGCGCAAGCTGCGCACGGAAGAGACCTTCATGCGCGAGACCTTCCCGGGCGAATACCAGCGCTACAGTGCGCAGGTGCCCGCGCTGATTCCCTTCACAAAGCCTCGGCGATCTGCACCGCATTAAGAGCAGCGCCCTTCAGCAGCTGATCGCCCGCGACCAGCAGTGAGATCGAGCGGCCGCTGGGGTCGCTCACGTCCTGACGGATCCGACCCACGAGGATGGCGTCCTGCCCCGAGGCATCCTGCGGCATGGGGAAGTAATTGCGCTCGGCGTCATCGACCAGCTTGACGCCCGGTGCGCTGCGCAGCAGTTCGCGCACTGCGCTCGGGGTCAGCGGACGCTCACATTCGAAGTTGATGGCGACCGAGTGGGCCCGCAGCACCGGCACGCGCACACAGGTGGCGGTTACGCGGATCTGCTCGTCAGCGAAGATCTTCTTGGTCTCGTTGATGACCTTAGTCTCTTCCTCGTTGTAGCCGCTGGCAGGATCGATGCGCGTGTTATGACTGAAGAGGTTGAACGCGTAAGGATGTGGCAACACCGTGTTGCGGTAGGCACGTCCCTCCAGATAGGCGCGCGTCGACTCGCGCAGCTCCTCCATCGCGGCAGCACCGGCGCCGGAAGCCGCCTGGTAGGTCGCCAGCATCAACCGCGTGATGCGGTTGGCGCAATGCACTGGCCACAACGGCGTGATGGAGATGATCGCGCAACAATTGGGATTGGCGATGATGCCGCGGTGAGCGCGCAAGGCCTGGGCATTGATCTCGGGCACCACCAGCGGCACCAGCGGGTCCATGCGAAATGCGGAGGAGTTGTCGATCACGGTCGCGCCGGCCTGTACGGCGAGCGGCGCGAAGCGCTTCGAGATCGCGCCGCCGGCGGAAAACAGCGCGATGTCGACACCGCCGAAACTGTCTTCGCTGAGCTCACGCACCGCGAGCTCCTGGCCGCGGAACTTCAGGCGCCTGCCAGCGGAACGAGCCGAGGCGAACAGTCGCAGCTCCCCCAGCGAAAAACGCCGCTGCTCCAGGCACCGGATCAGCTCGATGCCGACGGCGCCCGTCGCACCAACCACCGCGACCACCGGCGCCGCAGTCGCGGCTCGTTCGCTCATCGCCATAGCCATCTACGCTCCTAAAGCAAAAAGCCCCGTCGGTTTTTCCGGCGGGGCCTGTTGATCAGCACTCGCGACACTGGCCGGATCAGGGCGCGCTAAGCCCCCGCAGTCCGCGCGACAGGACGCTGGCTCATGAGCATGCACCGCGGCGTCGATCTGAACATTGACGCGGGACGCTACCTGAGCAGTTTCAGGCTGTAAAGCGCCCGGGCTCGCCGCTAAAAGCAACTATTTGGTTGCAGATACGCCGCGGCCCCTGCTAAAGTGCAACCTGGAGGTTGCGAATATGCAAGACCGTATCGAGAAACAGGTGGAACTGAAGGCGCCGCTCGCGCGCGTCTGGCGGGCGCTCACCGACTACCAGCAGTTCGGCAGCTGGTTCGGCGTACGGCTCGAACAGCCCTTCGTGCCCGGACAGGCTTCCGTGGGAAACATCACCTACCAGGGTTACGAGCACCTGCGCATGCGCATCGAAATCAAGACCATGGAGCCCGAGAAGCTCTTCAGCTTTCACTGGCATCCGTACGCCATCGATGCGCGGGTCGATTACTCGCAGGAGACCCCCACGCTGGTGGAGTTCCATCTGCGCGAGCTGCCGGGCGGCGGCACCTTGTTGCGGGTCATCGAGTCGGGCTTCGCGCAACTGCCACCGCATCGTTACGCCGACGCACTGCGCATGAACGACAGCGGCTGGAGTCAGCAGATGGCCAACATCGCCCGCTATGTCGCGCGCGAGTCCTGATGCCAGCGCGGCGAAGCGCCGGCTGCATGCCGGTGCCTTCGCCGCCCTGGGCGATGAGACGCGGCTGGCGCTCATCGCCGCACTCAGCGCTGGCGAGCAGCGCTCGATCGCGCAGCTGACCGGGGGGACGCGTCTCACCCGCCAGGCCGTCACCAAGCATCTGCGGGTGCTGGAGCAGGCCGGCATCGTGCATTGCGCGCGCAGCGGTCGGGAGCAACGCTATGGCCTCGATCCGGCACCGATGAAGGAGCTCGAAGAGTACCTGCGGCGCGTCTCTGAGCAATGGGACAACGTCCTCCTGCGACTGAAGGCGTTCGTCGAAGCCTAGTGGCGCGGCGGCGCGGCGTTCGCCGCAGGGTGCGCGGCTTTGGTCGCAGCAGGCGGCGCGCGCGCTTTCGGGCGGCGGACGGTAGCGGGCATGATGGCGCACAAGGGGATCCATGCCAGTGCGCAAACTCAACGCCGTGCTCGCCCTCTCGCTGCTGGGGGTCGCCACCGTTGCAGCGGCTACGCCGCCTGCGGCCGTCACGCAGTTCCAGCAATTGCAGACTGCGCTGCAGCACACGCACGCCGCGCACGACTGGCGCGCCAATCTTGTCAGCGCGCTGCAGCTGCGGGCGCTTCTCAATGACTCACCGGACTCGCTCCTCGAGGTCGCGCGCGCCCGGGTTCAGCTCGGCGATCTCGCTGGCGCACGCGAGGAGATCGCCACCTATGCCCGCATGGGACAGTCGGCTGACCTCATGGCGGTCTCAGCTGACTTCGCACCTCTGCTACGCAGTCGCGGCTTCGGCCCGCTGCAGGAGGCGCTGACCGCCAACGCGCAGCCGTTGGCGCGGGCCACTGCGTTTTTGCAGCTGCCCGATCCGCAGCTGCTCGCCGAGGACCTCGACTACGCCCCGGGCAGTCAGCAGTTTTTCGTGACCAGCGTGCGCGAACACAAAGTCGTCACGCTCGGCATGGACGGCAGTAGCCGCGATTTCGCCGCCGCCCCCGATGGCTGGCCGCTGCTGGCGGTGAAGGTTGACACGGCGCGCGGGCGCTTGTGGGTGACTGAAGTGGCGCTGCGCGGACTGCGCTTCTCCCCCGCCCGCGACTGGGGCCGCGGCGCCCTGCTGTGCTACGACCTCGCCAGCGGCAAGCTGCTGCTGCGGGTAGAAGCGCCCAAGGACAGCAATCTCGGTGACATGCTGCTGACCAGCGCCGGCGCGGTCATCGTCAGCGACGCTGACGGGGGCGGCGTCTATCGGCTGAGCGCGGATACGGCGGCGCTGCAGCGGCTCGACCGCGGCGATTTCATCTCGCCGCAGACCCCGGCAGCGCACCCCGACGGTAAGCACATTTTTGTGCCCGATTACCTGCGTGGCGTGGCGCTGCTGGAACTCGCCACGGGACGGGTGCAGTGGCTGCCGATGGCCGGGCGCCACGCCCTGAGCGGCATCGACGGCCTGTACTTTACCCGCGGCCATCTGTTGGCCGTGCAGAACGGCACCTCGCCGGCGCGCGTGACGGCGTTGCGACTCAGCCACTCCCTCACCCGGATCGACGCTGAGCGACTCATCGAACGGGCGACGCCCGGGCTGGACCCGACGCACGGTGTGGTCGTGGGTGAGACTTTCTACTATCTCGCCAACTCGGGCTGGGATGCGATCGATGCCAAGGGCGGCATTAAGCCCGGCGCGACGCTCAGCGCTGCGCGGCTGATGCGTGTGCCGCTGCAGGCGGTGTTTTAGGCACGCGCGCGAATCTCGTAGCAGCGATGGATGCGCGGATTGCGCGCGAAATCCAGCGGCAGTGTCGCCGCCGACACATCGCGCACCTCGTACTGCGCGCTCACGGCGGCATCGAGGCGGAAGCGCTGCGCGTTGGTGGAAAACACCAACAGCCCGTCCGAGGCGAGCAGCTGCACCGACTGCTCGATGAGTGCGCCGTGGTCGCGCTCGATATCGAGCACGTCGCTCATGCGCTTGGAGTTCGAGAACGTCGGCGGGTCGAGGAACACCAGATCATAGCGTTCGGCGCCGGTCAGCGCGCTGCGCAGCCAGGCGAGGCAATCGGCCTGCAGCAGATGATGCTCAGGGCCGCTGAAGCCATTGAGCGCGAGGTTGCGCTGCGCCCACTGCAGGTAGGTGCGTGACATGTCCAGGCTGGTCGTGAGGCTGGCCCCGCCGGCGGCCGCGTATACGGTGGCGGTGCCTGTGTAGGCAAACAGATTGAGGAAGCGTTTGCCGCGCGCCGCGGCGCGCAGGCGCGCGCGCGTCAGGCGATGGTCGAGAAAGATACCGGTATCGAGGTAATCCCCCAGATTGACCTGGAATCTCAGCCCGCCCTCCTCGATCTGCTGGAACTGCGCCGTCTCATCCAGCTTCTCGTACTGCTCACCGCGCGCGGTGCGCCGACGGGTGCGCAGGTGGATGCGCTCGGCGGGCACCCCCGTCACCGCCGGCAAGCTGGCCAGCACCTCGCCACGGCGACGCCGTACCGCTTCAAGTTCGATCTCCGCGGGTGCCGCATATTCCTGCACATACAGCCACGGCTGCGGCGGATCGAGTGTCTGGTAGCGGTCGATGGCGAAGGCATACTCGGGCATGTCGGCATCATAGACGCGGTAACAGGAGATTTCCTCGCGCGCCGCCCAGGGACGCAAGCGCTTCAGATTCTTGCCGAGACGGTTCGCGAACATCTGCGCCCCGGCGGTGTCTTTCAGGTGCGCAATGCCGCGGCCGAGAGTCCCCGGCTCGCGCATGCTCTGTGGCTCGACCCGGATGCGCAGCAGCCGGCATTCCAGTCCACCGTTCCAGACGGTATGCGTGCGGTAGGCGCGCAGGCCCAGTTCCATGCCGAGTTCGGGGGCGGCCGTGAGCAGCAGCGCCTGCCAGCCCTGAAAGCGCTCGCGCAGCACGACACCCAGCTCGTGGTGTATGGCACGCGCGCCTTCGCGGTCTTCGAGCCGCACCCCATACGGCGGGTTGGCGCAGACGAGGCCGGGAAGCTGCAGCGCCACCGGCGGGGCGACCTGCGCGAGCGGCAGCTGCTGGAAGCTCACCAGCCCGGCGATGCCCGCGCGGGCCGCATTTTCCACCGCGTTGCGGATCGCCTGTGCGTCACGATCGCTGCCGTAGATGCGCGCCGCTGTGGCGGCACCTGCGCGCGCGCGCAGCAGCGCCTCTTCCTGCAGGCGCGCCCACAGGGCGGCATCGTGGCCGCGCCACTTGAGAAAACCGAAATACTCGCGCCCGAGGCCGGGGGCGCGATCGGCGGCCATGAGCGCACCCTCGATGCAGAACGTGCCGGAGCCGCACAGCGGATCCACCAGCGGTGCACCCTGCGCGGCGAGCTCGGGCCACTGCCCGCGCAGCAGCACCGCGGCGGCAACGTTTTCCTTCAGCGGGGCTTCGCCCGCGCCGCCGCGATAGCCACGGCGGTGCAGGCTCTCGCCCGACAGATCGAGCGCCAGCGTGATGTGGGTGCCGTGCGCGTGCGCGTGCACGCGCACGTCGGGCCGTTCCAGGCGGATGTCGGGACGAACGCCGTAGCGCGCGCGCAGCTCATCGACGATGCCGTCTTTGAGCTTGAGCGCGCCAAAATGACTGTGAGCGATCGCCGGATGGCGGCCGCTGAAATCACACGCGAGCGTAGTCGCCGGGCCGAGGTGTGCCGCCCAGTCAACCGTGCGCACACCGGCGTAGAACTCCGCGGCGTCACGCGCCTGAAACTGCGTGAGCTCGAGGAATACGCGGTTGGCAATGCGCGACCACAGGCAGGCGCGGTAGGCGCACTCCAGGCTGCCGGTAAAGGCCACGCCACCGGCGCGCTCACGCGCCCCGGCAGCGCCGAGCGCGGTCAGCTCGCGCACCAGCAGATCGGCAAAGCCGCGCGGCGCGCTGGCGAGCAGGCTGAGCGTGCCCTCGGTCACGCCGGCGGCTGCATCCGCCTCACGACAGATCGAGCCAGGTCGTCTTCAGCTCGGTGTACTTTTCCAGCGCGTGCAGGGACTTGTCGCGCCCGATGCCGGACTGCTTGAAGCCGCCGAACGGCACGGTGATATCGTCGGCGTCGTAGCAGTTGATGTAGACCGTGCCGGCGCGCAGCGCGCGCGCCACGCGGTGCGCGGTGGTCACATCGCGCGTCCACACCGCCGCTGCCAGGCCGTAGATCACATCGTTGGCGATCTCGATCGCCTCATCCACGGTCTTGAAAGTGATCGCCGCCAGCACCGGCCCGAAGATCTCCTCGCGCGCGATGGTCATCGCGGGCTTTACCTGCTCGAACACGGTGGGTTCGATGAAATAACCGCCACTGTCCTCGCGCACGCGGCGGCCGCCGAAACGCACGCTGGCGCCGTCGTTACGGCCGGACTCGATGTAGCCCAGCACGCGCTTCATCTGCGTCTCATCGACGATGGCGCCCAGGCGTGTGGCCGGATCGAGCGGGTCGCCGGGCTGGAGTTTGCGGCCGATGGCCTGCACCTTTTCCAGCACCGCATCCTTGATGCCCTCCTGCAGCAGCAGGCGCGAGCCGGCTGAGCACACCTCGCCCTGATTGAAGAATATGGCGAACGCGGCGGCGGTGGCGGCCTTGTCGAGGTCGGGGTAATCGGCCAGCACGATATTGGGCGACTTGCCACCGCACTCGAGCGACACCCGCTTGAGATTGGACTGGCCGGCGTATTGCATGATGGCGCGCCCGGTGGCGGTCGAGCCGGTGAAGGCAATGCAATCGACATCCATGTGCAGTGCCAGCGCTTTGCCAGCGGTCTGCCCGAGTCCCGGCACCACGTTGAATACGCCCGGCGGCACGCCCGCCTCGAGGGCGAGCTCGGCGATTCGCAGCGCGGTGAGCGGCGATTTCTCCGAGGGCTTGAGCACCATCGAGTTGCCGGCCGCGAGCACCGGGCCGAACTTCCACGCGGCCATCACCAGCGGAAAATTCCACGGCACGATCGCGCCGACCACACCGAGCGGCTCGCGCGTGATGAGACCCAGTGCCTTGGGTCCGGTGGGCGCGACCTGATCGTAGACCTTGTCGACCGCCTCGGCGTACCACTGCACGCAGCGGGCGGCACTCGGCACGTCGATCTTGAGGCTGTCCGAGATCGGCTTGCCCATGTCGAGCGTCTCGAGCAGCGCCAGCTCCTCGGTGTGCTGCAGGATCAGTTCGGCGAAGCGCTGCAGAATTTTCTTGCGCTTCACCGGGGCCAGGTTGGCCCACACGCCTTTGCGAAAGGCGGCGCGCGCCGAGAGCACCGCGCGGTTGATGTCTTCTTGGTCGCCCGCCGCGACGCGCGCCAGCAGTTTACCGGTGGCGGGGTTGATGGAATCGAAGGTCGCCCCTGAGGCGGCATCGACATAACGGCCGTCGATGAAAGCCTGGGTGCGGAACTCGAGCGCGCGCGCGCGCTCGTGCCAGGAAATGCTGTCGGGTTGGGCGTTCATGAATTAAGTGCTCAGAAAGTCGGTGGGGTACTGGCGCTAATGATCTCACAGGCCTCGCGGCCGACGTTGCGGAAGCGGTGCGGCAGCTGGCTGGCGAAATAATAGGCCTCGCCGGGTCCGAGCACGCGCGTGGCACCCCCCACGGTGAGCTCGATCCGGCCGCGGATCACCACCCCGGCCTCTTCGCCGCGATGGGCCAGCATCTCGTCCCCGGTGGCAGCTCCGACCGCATAACGCTCGTGCAGCAGGCTCAGCTGGCGGCTCGGTCGTTGCGCGGCCACCAGACGCAGCGACACCTGGGCGTTCCCCAGCTCAACCAGATCCTCAGCACCGAAGAAGGCCTGCGGAGTGCTGCTGAGGTCCAGCGTGAAGAACTCGGCCAGGGACATGGGTACTCCATCGAGTACCTTCTTGAGGGAGCTCACCGAGGGACTCACGCGGTTCTGTTCGATGAGCGAGATCAGGCCGTTGGTGACCCCGGCACGGCGCGCCAGCGCGCGCTGCGACAGACCAAAAGTGGTGCGCACGCTGCGCAGGCGGGCGCCGACATCGATGCTCATGGTGTTTAGGATTATAGACGTGAGGGGCCAAAATGTCCGTCCCGGTGGCCGCTAGTGTTGAGTTTATTTATCATTCTGCCCCTTTTCCGCTTGAGCCGAGTGCGTCATGACGAAAGCCGCTGACACCCTGAGCCGCGCCGACCTCGAGGCCCTGTGGCTGCCCTTCACCGCCAACCGTCAGTTCAAGGCGCGGCCGCGCCTGCTCGCCCGGGCGAGCGGCATGCATTACTGGACCGCGGAGGGTCGGCAGATACTCGATGGGGTCGCGGGACTGTGGTGCGTGAACGCCGGCCATGCGCGTGTGGAGATCAGCCAGGCGGTCGCAGCGCAACTCGAGACGCTCGATTACGCCCCACCCTTCCAGATGGCGCACCCGCCCGCGTTTGAACTCGCCAACGCGCTGGTGAAGATCGCTCCCCAGGGACTCGATCACGTGTTCCTGACCAACTCCGGATCGGAATCGGTCGACACGGCGCTCAAGATCGCACTCGCCTACCACCGCATGCGCGGTGAGGCCTCGCGCACCCGTCTCATCGGCCGCGAGCGCGGCTACCACGGCGTCGGCTTCGGCGGCATTTCGGTGGGCGGCATTCCCAGCAACCGCAAGATGTGGTCGAGCTCACTGCTGCCCGGCGTCGACCATCTGCGCCATACCCACGATCCGGCGCGCAATGCTTTTGCGCGCGGCGCCCCGGAGCATGGCGCAGAACTCGCCGACGAGCTCGAGCGGCTGGTGAGCCTGCATGATGCCTCCAACATCGCTGCAGTCATCATCGAGCCGATTGCCGGCTCGAGCGGCGTACTGCTGCCGCCGCGCGGCTATCTGCAGCGGCTGCGGCAGATCTGCGACCGCCACGGCATTTTGCTGATCTTCGATGAGGTCATCACGGGCTTCGGGCGCACCGGCGCAGCCTTTGCCGCGCAGGAGTTCGGCGTCACGCCTGACATGATGACGCTCGCCAAAGGGCTCACCAACGGCTGCATCCCCATGGGCGCGGTGCTGCTCAGCAAGGCGGTGTACGAGGCCTTCATGCAGGGCCCCGACGGCATCGAACTGTTTCACGGCTATACCTACTCGGCGCATCCGGCGGCCTGCGCCGCGGCGCTGGCCACGCTCGGGATCTACGAGCGCGAGGGCCTCTTGACCCGCGCCAAGTCGCTGGCGGGCCAATGGGAAGAGTCGGCGCACGCGCTGCGCGCGTCACCGCACGTGGTCGACATCAGGAATTACGGGCTGATTCTCGGACTGGAGCTCGAACCGCTGGCAGGCAAACCCGGCGCGCGCGCCTACGAGGTGTTCACACGCTGCTTCGAGCGCGGCGTGCTGGTACGTCAGACGGGTGACGTCATTGCGCTGTCACCGCCCTTGGTCATCGACAGCGGGCAGATCGAACAGATTTTCGGCACGCTGCGCGAAGTGCTGCGCACAACGTAGTCCGTGCCGCGGCGGCGCGCGGCGGCCAGCGGCGGACGCGGGTTAGGCGTGCGGCTGCTGCTGGCGCTGCCGGCGCAGGCGCGCGAACACCATCCAGGCGAGGACGGCGATCACCAGGGCGCTGCCCACCAGCGTCTCCATTTCGGACAGGGTAAACGGACTCGGTCGCGACGCGACCACGGTGATGGTCTGCACGGTAGATTCTCCTGAGCTAAAGCAACTGCGACACTCGCCGTTACCTTTGCACCGGGCACTGCGGAAATGAAGCAAACCGTCGCGCTTGTGCGACGGGCATCAAGATCAGCGGGTGTTATGTCAGCTGAAGACTGCGGCGCTCAGGTGCGCGCTTCAAAGATTGCGTAGATCTTGGCGCAATCCTCGACCACTTCCCAGGTACCGCTGAAGCCGGCCGGAACCACGAATGCGTCACCGGCCACAAAGGTGCTGCGCGCGCCACTCGCGCTTTCGATGATCACCTTGCCGAGGGTCATCACGCACAGCTCGTTCTCGGTGTAGCGCACGCGCCATTTGCCACGGCTCGCCGCCCAGCGCCCGGCGAAGAACTGCTGGGTGCTGTCGGCGAAGAAGTTGCTCACCGACAGCTGCGGCGTCCCGGCAAGCAGCCGCTCGGCAGGCGGCTCCGACAACTCCGGCTCCACCGGACCATCGAGGCGAACGATGGCAGTGCTCATGGGCAGGTAACACAGGTATTCATGCCAGGAAATTCTAGCGCGAAGACGCGCCGCGGACTTGCCTTCCCGCGGCGCGCCGCGCTGCCAGCGCAGCGCGCTAGTCACGGCGCGCCACCTGCTCGGGCTGCGCCAGCTGCAGTCTGACGCTCACGTGCCGCTCGAGGGCATAGGCATCGAGATCGCCGCCCGCCGCAATGGACTCGGTCTTGCCGTGTGCCTCGAGGAAGATGCGCTCGCGCGCGACCCCCGCACACACCAGCACGGCGGCCACATTTTCCGCGCGCCGCAGCGACAATTCATCGTTGTAAGTGTCCGAGCCGCGCGGGTCCGCATAGCCGGCCACCCGCACCTGAGCCTGCGGCAGAGAGGCGATCAGCGCACCCAGCTTGAGCAGCGGCGACATGGCCTGGGCCGTGATCGAATCGTCGTCGGTCCGGAAACTGACATCCAGTCCCACCTCGTCGGTGTGCTGCAGCGACTGATCCAGTTCCTGATCGCGCGCCTGCGCCTGGGCGAGCGAGCCATGCAGCTGTGCCAGGTCGGCGTCGAGTTGCGCGCGCTGCTGTTCACTGGCCTGCAGGTCCGCCTGCAGCGCCTGCTTGGCCTGCTGCTGGTGATGGTAGTGGTCACCGATGAGGGCGCCGGCGCCCAGACCCACGATGGCGCCGACCGGGCCTGCCGCCAGCGCGCCGACAGCCAGGCCGGTAGCGGCGCCGATGTTGGCTTGCCTGCTGACTGGGTCGCGCGCGCTGCCCGGATCATCAGCATGGGCCGGCAGCATCACCAGAACGCCGAGTGCGCCGGCGAACGCCAGACGGCTAAACCTCATGTTCAGTGCTTTCATCGAGGCCTCCTTATATAGGGTGTCAGGTCCGCGGCAGTGGCTGTGCTGCTCTGCCGTGGATGACATTGCAACGCGACGCGGCGTCTGAGCCGTGATGCAAAAGCGGCGCGGTGGGGAAGATTTGTGGCGAAACATGGCAGTGCGGGGGATCGCATATACTGCGCACCCGCCCTCAGCCATCCGGAATCTCTGCATGCCCCATGACAATGATGCGCGCCCGCGCAACCGGGCCGGCCGGCTCGCCGCCGCGCTCGCCGCGCTCGCCGCGCTCGGCTGGTTCCTGAGCGCCGCTGCCGCCACCGGTACGGATACCGCCGCCGAGAAAGGCGTGCTGCGTGCCACTCTCAGTAACGGCCTGCGCGTTGTCATCGTGCGCAACACGCTCGCACCGGTGGTGGCGACCTCGGTGAATTACCTGGTCGGCTCGGACGAGGCGCCTGAGGGTTTTCCCGGACTGGCGCACGCCGAAGAGCACATGATGTTCCGCGGCAGTCCGGGGCTGACCGCGGACCAGCTGGCCGACATCGGCAGCGTGGTCGGCGGTGATTTCAACGCCAACACCCGCGAGGGGCTCACGCAGTATCTGTTTACCGTGCCGAGCGAGGATCTCGACGTCGCACTGCACATTGAGGCGCTGCGCATGCGCGCGGTACTGGATACGCCCGAGGGCTGGAACCAGGAGCGCGGCGCCATCGAGCAGGAGGTCGCCCAGGACCTCTCCGAACCCTCCTACATCCTCTACGAAAAGCTGCGCGCGCGGATGTTCGACGGCACCCCCTACGCGCACGATGCGCTCGGGACCCGGCCGTCGTTCGAGAAGACTACGGCGCAGATGCTCAAGAGTTTTCACGACACCTGGTACGCACCCAACAATGCCATCCTGGTGATTGCCGGCGATGTCGATCCCAGCGCAGCGCTGGCGCAGGTGCGCGAGCTGTTCGGCGACATCGGCGCGAAAAAACTGCCACCGAAGCCGGCAGTGTCGCTGCAAGCCATCCAGCCCACCTCATTCACGGTCGATACCGATCGGC
Organism: Steroidobacteraceae bacterium; assembly: GCA_035487135.1. Classification (GTDB taxonomy): domain Bacteria; phylum Pseudomonadota; class Gammaproteobacteria; order Steroidobacterales; family Steroidobacteraceae; genus 13-2-20CM-66-19. The sequence continues at coordinate 79,098 of DATHMN010000108.1, forward strand.
CGAACGGCACGCTGATGATCGCGACGCGCACGCCGGGACCGCGCGATGCGGATTTTCCCGCGCTCGAGCTGCTCGCCGACGTGCTCAGCAGCCGGCGCTTCGCACTCTACGAGCTGGTGCCGCAGGGCAAGGCGATCTCGGCCGATTTCTCGGTCGATCCGTTGCCCGAGGCCGGCCTTGCCTACGCGGTCGTGTCGTTCACCACCGGTGAGGATCCGAAGGCGCTGGATAAGGATGTGCGTGCCATCCTGACACGGGTAGCGCGCGAGGGCGTGCCGGCGGAACTGGTGGAAGCAGCCAAGCTGCAGGAGCGTAGCGCCGCTCAGTTCCAGCGCAATTCCATCCCCGAGCTCGCCTCGGTGTGGTCGGATGCACTCGCACTCTACGGCCTGAGCTCCCCCGATGAGGACCTCGAGCGCATCGAACGCGTCACGGTTGCCGACGTCAATCGCGTCGCGCACAAGTATCTCGATCTCGATCACGCCATCACGGGTGTGATGCTGCCGCGCGGCTCGGGTGCGCCCACCGCGGCGCGCGGTGGTTTCGGCGGCCAGGAGTCGATCTCGCTCGGCGAAGCCCATCCGACCGAACTGCCCGTCTGGGCACAGAAGGCCCTGCAGCGTCTGCAGGTCCCGCCGAGCACGCTGCATGCCACGGTCAGCACGCTGCCCAACGGGGTCGCGCTCATCGTGCAGCCCGAGGACGTGAGCGACACGGTGGGCGTCTACGGTCACATCCGCAACCGCCCGGAAATGCAGGAGCGCAAGGGTCAGGAAGGCATCTCGCAACTGCTGTCGCAGCTGCTGACTTACGGCAGCGCGCACCTCGACCGCGTGGCCTTCCAGCAGGCGCTCGATGCGATCGGCGCGCGCGAGCACGCCGGTACCGACTTCTCGGTGGAGGTGCTGGCGGACAGTTTCGACCGCGCAGTAGAGCTGCTGGCCGACAATGAGCTCAATCCGGCGCTGCCGGAGCCGGCGCTGCAGGTGATCCGCGGACAGATCGCCCTGGGCGTGGCGGCGCGCAACCAGAGTCCCGGGTTTCTCACGCAGCGCTCGTTACGCACCGCTCTCTATCCGCCTGATGATCCGAGCCTGCGCCTGTCCACACCGGAAACGGTGCGCTCACTCACGCTCGCCGACGTACGCGCTTACCACGCCGCGGTTTTCCGTCCCGATCTGACCACGATTGTCGTCATCGGCAAGATCGACCCGCAGCGCGCCCGCGCGGTGATCGAAAAGTACTTCGCCGGCTGGCACGCCAGCGGACCCAAGCCCAACGTCGATCTGCCGGCGGCACCGGACAACAAGGTCCACAGTGTGGTGGTGCCGGATGCCAGTCGCGTGCAGGACCGGGTAGTGCTGGCGCAGAACCTGGCGCTGACGCGCTCCGATGCCGACTACTATCCGCTGCAACTCGGCAATGCGGTGCTCGGCGGCAGCTTTTACTCCACGCGCCTCAGCATCGATCTGCGCAAGAACTCCGGGCTGGTCTACACGGTGGAGTCAGTACTGCAGGCCGGCCGCACCCGCAGCGTCTACCTGGTCGACTACGCCAGCGATCCGCAGAACGTCATCAAGGCGGCCAACATGGTCGCGCGCGAAGTCGCCACCATGCAGCAAACGCCGGTCGGCGATGACGAGCTCACCCGCGTCAAGGCATGCCTGTTGCGGCAGATTCCGTTGAGCGAGGCGAGCGTCGAAGAGATCGCCCGCGGCCTGCTCGGGCGCACCGACCTCGGGCTGCCGCTCGATGAGCCGACGCGCGCCGCGCAACGCTACATCGCGCTCGATGCCGCGACGGTGCAGCAGGCATTCCGCAAGTGGCTGCGTCCCAACGATCTGGTACGCATCAGCGAGGGGCCGGCGCCGCCCTAGCAGCGCGCCTCAGCGGGCTGCCGCCGGTGGCGGCCGCTGTCCGGCGCAGAGGATGTCGGTGACGCGCTCGGAGTCCATGTATTCGCGCAGCAGCACCACGCGTCCGGCGCGAAACACGAACAGAAAGTGATAGTCGTTCGTGTACAGCTGCCCGGAGACGTGCGCTCCGTGTGAGTGCGCTTCGACCGCGACCCGCTCGCCCTCCGCCGTCATGGCATCGATGGTGAAGGTGAGTCCCTGCGGAAACACTGCGAAGATCTGCGCGGCGGCCGCCTGGATCTGTGCGCGCGTGAATCGGCCCGAGATCAGCGTGCGGCCCATGGTCTCGAGCTGGCCGTCAGCGGCATAAGCGTCGAGCAGCGCGGCGACGTCGCCACGGTTCAGGATCGCAAAGAAATCGCGCACCCGTTGTTTGTTCTGTTCCGCGACCGACATCTGCGCTCCCGCCAGTGTTGGAATGCGCAGCGGACGCTGGCTGTAGCGTGAGCACACGAGCGCGTCCCGGCATCCACGGTTTGCAGGTAGTATGGCAGTGCGAGTGCTCATGCCCAAGTCATTCACGCAATCCGGCCTGTCCCGCGGACTGCGCCGCGCCTGGCTGCGTCTGGCGCCGCAGCGCAGTGGCAGCGGTCACACGGCCGCCGCGGAACCGTGGTGGAAACACTCGGTGACTTATGAAATCTATCTGCGCAGCTTTCAGGATTCCAACGGCGACGGCGTCGGTGACCTGAACGGCGTCGTGCAGCGGCTCGACTACCTCGAGTCGCTCGGTATCGACGCGATCTGGATCACGCCCTTCTACCCTTCGCCGCAGGTCGATTTCGGCTACGACATCTGCGACTTCCGCGCCATCGACCCGCGTTTCGGTACGCTCGCCGACTTCGACCATCTGCTGCGCGAGGCAGCCAAGCGCGGCATCCGCGTGCTGCTGGACATGGTGCTCAACCACACCTCCGAGCAGCATCCGTGGTTTCAGGAAGCCGCGCGCGCCCGCGATTCTGCCTGGCACGACTTCTACCTGTGGAGCGATGGCCGCACGGATGCCGATGGCCAGCGCCTGCCCCCCAATAACTGGGTCAGCCTGTTTGGCGGCTCGGCGTGGCAGTACGTGGCGGCGCTGGACCGTTTCTACTATCACAGGTACTACCCGCAGCAGCCCGATCTCAACTGGCGCAACCCGCAGGTGGAGCGCGCCATGTTCGACAACATGGCCTTCTGGCTGGAGCGCGGTGTCGCAGGCTTCCGTCTCGATGCGATCACTTCACTCATCGAAGACGCGCAGCTGCGCGACGAACCGCCCAGCGGCGGCAGCAACTCCCAGGGTGACCCCAATCTCGAGCACATTTACACCGACAATCTGCCCGAGACGCACGCGGTGATGCGGCGCCTGCGCGCGCTGATCGATGCCTATCCGGGACGGCGCGTGCTGATCGGCGAGACTTACCTGCCACGCACCGCCGACCTCGACGCCTGGTACGGCGGCGCGCGACACAACGAGCTGCATCTGCCGATGAACACGCTGGTCGGCTTGGGCGAGGCGCTGGATGCGGTCACCTTCCGCCAGCACCTGAGCGAGGCCGCCACCGAACTGCACCACTCGCAGCCGTTGTTGGTGTTCGACAACCACGACCGCACACGCAGCTGGGACCGCTACGGCGACGGCCTACACGACCGCGAGATCGCGCGTCTCATCGCCACACTGCTGTTTACCGCGCGCGCCGCGGTGCTGCTCTATCAGGGCCAGGAAATCGGCCAGCGAACCTCGCCCCCGCAACGCGTCGAGGACGTGCGCGATCCGCTCGGCATCCGCGGCTGGCCGCAGGACAAGGGCCGTGACGGCGAGCGCACGCCGATGCAATGGGATGCAGGTCCGCAGGCCGGTTTCAGCAGCAACCCGCGCACCTGGCTGCCGCTGTGCGCGGATTACCAGACCGTCAATGTCGCAACTGAGCTGGCCGAGCCCGACTCCCTGCTCAACTGGCACCGGCACCTGATCGCGATGCGCAGCCGCTATGCCGCTTTGCGCAGCGGCAGCATGGTGTTGCTCGACCGCGCCAACCCGCACGTGCTCAGCTACGCGCGGGTCTCCGTGGACGGCAGCGCCCTGCTCGTGGCGCTCAACATGTCGGCGAGTGCGCAAACGATCACTCTCGATCTGGTCGCCGCGGGGGTCGGTGGCGAGCGGCTGCTGACCCTGTTGTCGAGCCCGGGCGTGTTGCCCGACGCCACTGTCGGCGCACCGGTGCTGTTGCCGCCGTACGCCGCCTGGCTGGCCGCCGTGCGCGACCAGCGGCATCCCGGGCACGCGCCGCCGGCGAGCGAGCCGCTCGACGCTCGGGTCGCTCCATGAGCACGCGGCCGTGGCGCGCGCTAGTGCTCGGCAGCCTGCTGTGGGCGACCATGGGCGCGGCGCACGCCGCCGCACCCTGGTGGCGCGGCGCGGTCATTTACGAGATCTATCCGCGCAGTTTTCAGGACTCGAATGGTGATGGCGTAGGCGATCTGAACGGCATCACCACACGGCTCGATTATCTGCAGGCACTGGGTGTGGATGCCATCTGGATCACACCCTTCTATCCGTCGCCGCAAGTGGATTTCGGCTACGACATCGCCGACTACCAGGCCGTCGATCCTCTCTACGGCACGCTCGCCGATTTCGATCGGCTGGTGCGGCAGGCGGCACGGCACCACATTCGCGTCATCCTCGATATGGTGCTCAACCATACCTCGGATCAACATCCCTGGTTCCTGGATGCGGCACACTCACGCAGCGCAGCTCATCACGACTTCTACGTGTGGAGCGATGGCAAGCCCGGCCCCGCCGGCAAGCCGCTGCCGCCCAACAACTGGGTGAGCCTGTTCGGCGGCTCCGCCTGGCGCTACACGCCCGCCGTGCGCCAGTTCTACTATCACCTGTTCTATCCGCAGCAGCCCGACCTCAACTGGCGCAATCCACAGGTGGAGCAGGCCATGACCGGCGCGATGCGCTTCTGGCTCGACCGCGGCGTCGCTGGTTTCCGCCTCGATGCCATCACCGCGCTGTTCGAGGATCTGCAGCTGCGCGATGCACCCGCGCTCGGCGGCCTCAACGCGCAGGGCGATCCGATCCTGAGCGATGTCTACACCAGCAATCTGCCAGAAGTGCACGACGTCATGCGGCGTCTGCGTGCCATGACCGACAGCTACCCGGGGAACCGCGTGCTGATCGGTGAAACCTACGTGCCCAAGACCGCCGACCTCGATGCCTGGTACGGTGGAGCACGGCACGACGAGCTGCAACTGCCGATGGATACGCTGGTGGGACTCGGCAACCGTCTCGATGGCGCGACGCTGCGCCGCCTGTTGTACGAGGCGCAGACCCAGTTGCATGGCTCGATGCCGCTGTTCGTTTTCGACAACCACGACCAGGTGCGCAGCTGGGACCGCTTCGGCGACGGGGCGAACAATGCACTGATGGCGCGCCTGGTGGCCGCGCTGCTGCTCACTGCGCAGGATGCGGCACTGATTTATCAGGGGCAGGAAATCGGCCAGACCACCGCAACCCCCAGGCGCGTCGAGCAGGTCAAGGACCCCATCGGGATCCGTGGCTGGCCCAAGGAGAAAGGACGCGACGGCGAGCGCACGCCGATGCAATGGACCTCCGGTCCCCAGGCCGGCTTCAGCACCAATCCGAACACCTGGCTGCCAGTCACCGCGAATTTCCGCACCGTCAACGTCAGCAGCGAGAGCGCCGATCCGCATTCGCTGCTCAACTGGTATCGCGCCCTGATCGCGCTGCGCCGGACCAGCCCCGCGTTGCGCGACGGCCGCACGGTGCTGCTCGAGGCGAGCGACGCGAACGTGCTGAGCTACGCGCGTGTCGCAGGCGGTTCAGTGGTCGTGGTGGCGCTCAACCTGTCGGCCACGCCGCGGATTTTTGCACCGGACCTCGCGGCGGCAGGAGTCAGTGCGACGCGGCTGCACACGCTGCTGTCGAGTCCCGCCGGAATGTCCGCCAGCGGCGTGGCGCCGACGATCACACTCGCACCCTACGCCGCCTGGGTGGCAGCGGCGCGCTGACGGAGCCTGCGCAGGTGAGGGCACTTGATGCAGAGACTGGCGAACTCATTCCGATCACAGTGTCCGCTGAGACCTGCGTGTCGGGACGGCTGCTGCTGCCGCTCGGCGCCCGCGCGTGCTACCTGCTGGCGCACGGTGCCGGCGCGGGCATGGAGCATCCTGCCATGCGCGCCGTGGCAGCCGGGCTCGCAAGCGTGCATATCGCGACGCTGCGCTATCAGTTCCCCTACATGCAGCGTGGCTCACGCCGGCCCGATGCGCCGGCACTGTGCCACGCCACGGTGCGCGCGGCGGTGGCCACAGCGACCCGGCTCGTGCCGGGACTGCCGTTGTTCGCCGGCGGGCGCTCCTTCGGTGGCCGCATGACCTCGCAGGCCCAGGCACTACAGCCGCTCCCCGCAGTGCGTGGGCTCGCGTTTCTCGGTTTTCCCCTGCACCCGGCCGGGCAGCCCTCGGAGACCCGCGCCGAGCACCTGTTCCAGGTGCAGGTCCCCATGCTGTTCCTGCAGGGCACCCGCGATGCGCTCGCCGAGCAGGCACGGCTCGAGTCCCTGGTGGAACGGCTCGGACCCCACGCGACGCTGCAACTGATCGCCGACGCGGATCACTCCTTCCATGTGCCCCGCCGCAGCGGACGCAGCGATGCCGAAGTTCTCGAGGGTGTCCTGGCGATGCTCGCGGCCTGGACGGAGCACGCCGCTTGAGTCCCCGCTCACTCGAGCGCTATGCCGCCAAGCGCACCTTTACGCGCACCCCGGAACCGCCGGCCAAGGCGGCCGGCGCACGTCACGGGCCGCTGCTGTTCGTCGTGCAGAAGCACGCCGCGCGGCGCTTGCACTATGACTTCCGGCTGGAGCTCGACGGCGTGCTCAAATCTTGGGCGGTGCCCAAGGGTCCATCGCTCGATCCGGGTGATAAGCGCATGGCGGTGGAAGTTGAAGACCACCCGTTTGACTACGGTTCCTTTGAAGGGGTCATCCCGCAGAAGCAATACGGCGCCGGCAATGTGATCGTGTGGGATTGCGGCGTGTACTCCCCGGACGAGGGTGGCAAGTACTCGTTCGCCGACCGGCACGAGGCCGAAGCGCGCCTGCGCGCAGAGCTTGCGGCCGGCAAGCTGAGCTTCCTGCTGTGCGGCGAGAAGCTGAAGGGCTCGTTCACCCTGGTCAAAACCCGCACGACCAACCAGTGGCTGCTGATCAAGCACAAGGATCGCTTTGCCCAGGCCAACGACGTGCTCGCCAAGAGCGCCTCGGTGCTGACAGGCGCGAGCCTTGATGAAACCACCCACACTCCCGCCGAGCGCCTGCCGGCTGGCCGTCTGGCACCGTCAGGCCCGCGCGAGACCTTGCCCCAGCAGCTGCAGCCGATGCTGGCCGAAATCGGCGCGGCGCCGCGCTCGAACCCGCAGTTCCGTTACGAGCCCAAGCTCGATGGCTATCGCGTCATCGCCTTCTGCTCGGGCGCGCAGGTGCGGCTGCAATCGCGCCGCGGCCTGGATCTCACCAGCGTGTTCCCGGAGATCCACGGCGAACTCGCCGGCCAGCCGGCCCCGATGATTCTGGACGGTGAGATCGTGGCACTCGATACGCACGGCCGGCCGTCGTTCAATGCACTGCAAAACCGCGCCCAGCTCAAGGGCGCCGCCGAGATCGCCGCCGCGCAGCGCGACGCACCGGTGGTCTTCGTGTGCTTTGATCTGCTGCACTTTGCCGGCTGCAATTTGCGCGCGGCACCCTACACGGACCGACACCGCTACCTGCTGCAGTGTCTGCTGCCGGATGCGCACCTGCAGGTGATTCACGCCGCCGACGATGCCGAACAGCTCTACAGCGCCTCACTCGCGCAAGGGTTCGAGGGCATCGTCGCCAAGCAGCGCGACAGCATCTACGAAGCGGGCAAACGCTCGCGCGCGTGGCTCAAACTGAAAGCGACGCAGAGCGGCGAATTCCTCATCGGCGGCTACACGCGCGGCAACGGCGCACGCGCGCCGCTCGGCGCGCTGCTGCTCGGCTTTCGCGACGGCAAGGCGCTGCGCTACGCAGGTCATGTGGGCTCGGGCCTGGACGAGCAGAGCATCGAGCTGCTGCTGCAGCGCACCGCGGCGCTGAAGCGCAGCGACTCGCCGTTCAGCGAAAAGCCGCCGCTGCACCGGCCCACCACCTGGCTGCAGCCGGAGCTGGTGGCGGAAGTGAGCTACGGCGAATGGACCGAGGCCGGGCTGCTGCGTGCCCCGGTATTCGTGCGTCTGCGCGATGACATCGCGCCGCGCGCAGTGACGCGGCGCGCGGCATCCACTGCGGCGCCCGCGGCCGCGAGCGCCGACGGCTCGCGGCACGGCGATGAGTTGTCCGCAGTGCTCGCGCAGCTCGACAACCCCGCCAAGCGGCTCGACCTCAAAGTCGAGGGCGCGCGTATCGCGCTCACCAACCTCGATCGCATCTACTGGCCGGCTCAGGGAGCGCGCTCGCCAGCCATCAGCAAACGCGAGTTTCTGCGCTACCTGGCACGCGTCGGCCGCTTCATCCTGCCGCACCTCGCCGACCGGCCGCTCACCATGATCCGCATGCCGGAAGGGATTGATGGCGAGCGCTTCTTCCAGAAGCACTGGTCGCAGGCGCTGCCCGAGTTCGTCCAGTCGGTGACGGTGTTCTCCGAGCATCGCGACGGCGAGCACCGCTACCTGCTGGCCAACAATCTGCCCACCTTGCTGTGGCTCGGTCAGGTCGGGACGCTCGAGTTCCACGTCTGGCATTCCCGCGCCCAGGTCGAGCCGGAGTCGGCGGGTGCCAGCACCGACTATGCCAGCTCGCTCGCGGCGCTCGAGAGATCCATTCTCAACTATCCCGACTTCCTGGTGTTCGACATCGATCCCTACATCTACTCCGGCAAGGAAGCCCAGGGCGCAGAGCCTGAACTCAACAAGCACGGCTTTGCAGTGGGCAAGCGCGTCGCCTTCTGGTTGCGCGCGCTGCTCAAGGAGATGTCGCTCAACGCCATCGTCAAGACCTCGGGCAAGACCGGTCTGCACGTGTTCGTCCCCATCGAGCGCACCGTGACCTTTGACGAAGCCCGGCATATCTGCGAGACCGTCGGCCGCCACGTCATGCGCGAGCACCCCAAGGACATCACCATGGAGTGGGCGGTCGAGAAACGCACCGGCAAGATCTTCATCGACTACAACATGAACGTGCGCGGCAAGACCCTCAATGTGGCGTACTCGCCACGCGGGGTGCCCGGGGCCCCGGTTTCCATGCCGTTGACCTGGGAAGAACTCGAGGCGGCGGAGCCGATGGACTTCACAATCCGGAATGTGCCGGATAGGTTGGAAAAGAACGGCGACCGGTGGCATGATGTACTTGAGTTAAAACAGAGCCTTACAAAGGCTTTCGGTGTCGATCGTGAGAAGTGACTCCACGTCAGATTGTTAGGTGCATTCATGGCCGCACGCTCCATAGGTTCGCTCACGGTGTCGTTCGGGCTGGTCGCCATTCCGGTGAAACTGTACACCGCGACGCAGTCCGCCAATGCCATCTCCTTCAACCTGCTGCACAAGACCTGCGGCTCACGTCTGAAACAGCAGTACGTGTGTCAGAAGGAAGGTGTCAACGTCGAGCGCGACGACATGGTGAAGGGCTATGAATTCGCCAAAGACCAGTACGTGCGCTTTGCGCCCGAGGAGATCAAGGCGCTGGAGGAAGTCGGTACGCACGCGGTCGAGATTTCGGAATTCGTGCCGATCGAGTCCATCGACCCGGTCTACTACGACAAGACCTACTACCTGGCACCCGACAAGGGCGCCGCCAAGCCTTACGCGCTGCTGGTCGAGGCACTGAAACAGGCCGGCCGCTGCGGAGTCGGTCGCTGGGCGGCACGCGGTAAAGGGTATCTGGTGATCCTGCGCCCGATCGGCGATGTGCTGGCGATGCAGCAGCTGCACTATGCGGCCGACGTGCGCCGCGCCAGCGAGGTCGAGGTGCCGAAGACCGAAGTGAAGCCCGCGGAACTGAAGCTGGCGCAACAGCTGATCGATCAGCAGACGGCCGCCAGCTTCGACGCGGATGCTTTCAAGGACGAGGTGCGTGCGCGCATCCAGGCAGCGGTGGATAAGAAGGTCGAGGGCCAGGAGATCTCGGTCGTCGAGACCGCGCCAGCCGGCGACGGCAAGGTGATCGACCTCATGGAGGCCCTGCGCGCCAGCCTGCAGAAGAGCGAAAGCACCAAGACACAGGTCAGCCGCCTCGGTCCGCGCAAAGCTCCCAAGCGCGTGGACGAGCCGGCCAAGGTGGCTCGCAAGGCGGGCAAGCGTAACGCGTAAGATGGCCTCCTACAGTGTGCGGGATGTGGAGCGCCTCCTGCGACTCTCCCCCACCGCCACGCGTCGCCTCATCAAGGCAGGCTTCGTCCAGCCGACGCGCGGCGCGCGCCGTGAATACCGCTTTTCCTTTCAGGACCTCATCGTGCTGCGCACCGCGCGCGCCCTGATCGAGGCGAAGATCCCGGCACGCCGCATCCATCGCGCGCTCGAGAATCTGCGCCGCGAGTTGCCGCAGTCGTTGCCGCTGTCGGGATTGTCGATCAGCGCGGTCGGCGATCACGTCGTGGTGCGCGACGGCGACAGTCATCGCCAGGTGGACAGCGGACAATATCTGCTCGGTCTCGACGTGAGTGTCAGCAACGGTGTGCTGCAGGTCGTCGAGCACCGGCGCGAGCCGGAGCCCGCGCCCACCGCGCCGGTCGAGGACTGGTTTGCGCGCGCGCTGACGCTCGAGACCAGCGACTCCGGTGCGGCGCTCACCGCCTGGCGGCATGCGGTCGATGCGGATCCGCGCAATGCGGCTGCCTGGATCAACTGGGGCCGGCTGCTGCACGAGCAGGGCGAAACGCAGCGCGCGGCAGACGTCTACCGCCGGGGGTTGGCCCAGGTCGGTCCGGAGCCGTTGCTGCTGTTCAACCAGGGAGTGCTGCTGGAGGATCTTGGCGACGCCGCCGGCGCCCTGGCGGCGTACCGCGGCGCGCTCGAAAACGATCCGGACCTGGCTGACTGCCACTACAACCTCGCGCGTCTGTATGAGTCCCTCGGTCAGGAGCAGCAGGCGATCCGCCATCTGGGACGCTACCGGCGACTGCTGGGCGCCGACAGTCACTGAGGCCGCAGGGCCGCTGCACAGATGCGCGCCTGGGTCGGCACTTCCGGCTACAACTATCCCGAATGGAAAGGCAGCTTTTACCCCGAGAAGATGCCGGCCGCGAGAATGCTGCCGTTCTATGCGCAGGCCTTCTGCACGGTCGAAATCAACTACACCTTTTACCGCACTCCCAACCAGAAGATTCTCGCCGGCTGGGATCGTGAGACCCCGCCTGGATTCCGCCTGACGCTCAAGGCGCCCAAGCGCATTACCCACATTGCCAAGCTGCGCGACTGCAGTGAACTGCTGCAGTACTTCGTCAGCACCGCCGCCACGCTCGGTCCCAAGCTCGGCGCGATCCTCTTCCAGCTACCGCCCTACTTCCGCAAGGATCTGGCGGTGCTGGACGGATTCCTCGCACAACTGCCGCCCGAGTGCTGCGCGGCATTCGAATTCCGGCACGCCTCGTGGATGGACGTGGAGGTGTTCGCGCGCCTGCGGGCGCGCAATCTCGCGCTGTGCGTCGCCGACAGCGAGAAGTTCTCCACGCCGCTGGAGGTCACCGCGAGCTACGGCTATTTCCGCCTGCGCGACGAGGGTTACACCCCGGCTGACCTCACGCGCTGGGCGCAGGCCATCCGTGACAGCGCCGGACACTGCAGCGATGTGTTCGTCTATTTCAAACACGAGGAAGCCGGTAAGGGCCCACAGTTCGCCCGGCTGCTGCTCGAGGCCCTGGGCCGGGCCGGGGCCTGAACCGCTGCGAGCGCTGCATCCAAACGCACCGCTGCCGGCATCTATACCGGCACACATCTGCTGCTGAGGACCTGCGCATGGGACCATTCGCTGTCGCGATCCCGGTTTTTGCCTTCCTGGCCATTGCCACCGTGGCCGGCATCGTCGGTGACTACAAGAAACGGCGCGCCGCACTCGAGCCGCTGCGGGCGGCCATCGAACGCGGCCAGACGCTCGACCCTTCCGTGATCGAGCGTCTGATGGCACCCGAACCGCGCGATGACCGTCTGAATACGGTCCACCTCAGGGTGGGCGGCATCATCACCATCGCCTCGGGCATCGGCGTCGCGATTTTCTCGCTGTTTCTCGGAGTGTTTGCGCCCTTGGCCAAGCTGCCGCTGCTGGGCCTGGGGTGCGTTGCGATCTGCGTCGGCCTGGGCCTCATCGTCGCGGCGCGAGTGGCCGAGCGCCACCAGCAGACCGCTGTCGCGCACGCGGACTGAACGCGTGTCGGGCGCTGACTTCAGCGCGCAACTCAGCGGCGCCGCGGAGGCGGCTGTGGTCGCGCTCGCCATGAGCGGCGATTCGCGCGCGTTCACGGAACTGGTGCGACGCCGCCAGTCGTGGCTGCGTCACCTGCTGCGCCGGCTGTGCCGCGAGCCGGCGCTGGCAGATGATCTGGCACAACAGGTGTTTCTCACCGCCTGGCGCTCGCTGCCGACGCTCAGGTCCGTGGGTGCTTTCGGCGCGTGGCTGCGCCGGCTGGCAATCAATGCGTGGCTGGCGCAGCGCCGTTCAGCTGCCCCGGGCGCGGAGGCCTGCGACGAAATCGCCACGTTAGCGGCAGATGCGGCTGTAAGCCCTGCCGAGCAGATCGATCTCGATCGTGCCCTGGCGCAGCTCGCGCCTGCCGAAAGGCTATGCGTCGTGCTCGCCTATTGCGAAGGCATGAGTCACAGCGAGATCAGCGCTGCCACGCAACTGCCACTCGGCACCGTCAAATCCCACGTGCGGCGCGGTGCGGAGCGGCTGCGTGCATTGTTACAGGCGTATCAACCCGCTCACAGGAGCGCCCATGCCGGATGAATTCGAGGTCGAGTTGCGGCGTGCCTTCGCGGCGCAGCAGCAACCCCTGTCTGCAGAACCGTTTGTGAGCGAACTGGCGGCGCGGCTGCCCAGCCGGGGCATGCAGGTGCAGCTGTCGCTGGTGTTGCGCCACGCAGCGAGTGGCTTACAGACCGGCCTGCGCGCCGCGCTGCGCCTGCCGCGCATCGGCCCGGCGCTGGCCGCCGCGACCCTGGTCGCGTTGTGGGCGGCGCTCGCCTAGCCGCGCCGTGCGATGATGGGGCGAGGTGACTGCGCCATTTCGTACAGCACCACCCGCGGCAAGCTCAGCGTCCGCGAGCCGCTCGCTAGCTCCAGATCTCGGTGAAGACGCGCACGAAATTACCGCCGATCACCTTTTCGGTGATGGCCGCCGAATAGCCTTTGCGTAGCAGGCGATCGCTGATGATCTCGATGCGGTTGGGGACGTTGAGGCCGACGACATAGGTCGGTCGATCTTCTTCTGGCGCGGCGAGCCCGGCGGCGTGGCGTTGCTGCTCTTCCTTGGCAAAGTCGGCCAGACCCTGGGGACTGGTATCGAACGGCTGAATACTGGCATCGCTGCCGATGCCGACATGATCCTCGCCCACCACCTTGAGCGCATGCTCGAGGTGTGCGAGGTAGTCCTCGACGGCCGGCTGATGCGGCGAAGCCGACAGATAGGGCAGATCGTAGATACCCACGACGCCGCCCTTGGCGGCAAGCGCGCGCAGCTGGGCGTCGGTCTTGTTGCGCGGATGTGGGTGAATGGCCGCACAGCCGGCGTGTGTCATCACCGGGGGCTTGGCGCTGAGCGCAATGGCGTCGCTGGTGGTCGCCGGATTAGCGTGACTGAGGTCGATCGCGATACCCAGTCGATTCATCTCGTGTACGGCACTGCGGCCGAGGGGCGTGAGACCACCCCCGTTCGGCTCCATCACTCCGGCAGCAAACGGCGACTTGCGGTTGTAGGACAGCTGCATGACACGCACACCGAGATCGCGGAAGACCTCGAATGACTTGAGATCGCCACCGAGCATGTCAGCGCTCTCGAACGACAGGATGATCCCCATCTTGTTCTCGCGCTTGGCGCGCGCCATGTCAGCGGCGATGCGTACCTGCGTGAAGTACCCGGGGTGCACTTCAATCAGCTGCTGCACCTGGGCGATCTGGCCCACGGTCTCGGCAAAGTTGCTGTTGATGCCGCCCAGAGTGAACTTGACGACACTCACGCCGCTGGCGCGTGCCATATCCAGATCAGCCTGCGGCAGCGGCAGAGTGTCCTCGAGCGGCGGTGCACAATTGGCATCGAGAACCAGCGCGCGCGCATACAGCGCGCGCGCCTGCTCACTGACATCGGCCCCGGCCCCGGCCGCGGCGCGCGTCGGCGGACTGAGCGCAGAGGTGGCCGCCGCGGCTGCCAGCGCCGCGGAAAATTCCCGTCGGTTCATAGCTGTGGTCGTCTCCCTGCGGCGCTGCCGCGCCGCGCGCTACCCTGAAGGCCGCCGCTGAACAGATCCGCAACGCAGGCCGCACCCTCGAGCGACAACAGCGCGTGTTTGATCGGCAGACCGCCACCGAAGCCGGTCAGCGAGCCGTCACTGCCGATGACCCGATGGCAGGGCACGATGATCGGCAGCGGATTCGAGCCGTTGGCCAGTCCCACCGCACGCGCGCCGCCAGGCACACCGAGGCGCCGCGCCAGTTCGCCGTAGGAAGTCGTCTCGCCATAGGGAATCTGCCGCAGCGCCTGCCACACCTTGAGCTGAAATGCAGTGCCCTGTGGGGCGAGCGCCAGCTGGAAGCTGCGGCGCGCGCCGTCGAAGTATTCCTCGAGCTGCGTGATCGCCCGGCGCAATGGCGCGGCCTCGCGCCGCCACTCGGGCGGTGCTCGCAGCGGATGCGAACCGGACTGGAAGTGCACCTGCGTAAGAGCCTGCTCGCCGCCGGCCAACAGCAGTCGTCCGATGGGAGAGGCGATCTCGTGCCAGTAAGTCGTCTGATCTGATGTTGTCATGCAAACTCCATCCTACGCTGCCGCGGGGGTGCGCGACGGCCGATTTCGCGTTGGCGCGCGCGCCAGATTTTCGCTCGCCGCGCGCCACAGATGCATCACCGCGTAACCGCGCCACGGTTGCCACTGGTGGGCACGCGCCTCGAGTCCGCGCACGCTGAGCGGGCTGGCCCCCGCTGCGGCCAGACGGCGCAGGACCAGATCCCCGCTGGGCAGCGCGTCGGGCTCACCCAGGGCACGCAGGGCCACGTACTGCGCCGTCCATGGCCCGATTCCGGGCAGCGCGGCCAGTGCGGCCACCACCTCCTCGGGCGCGGCGTCGAAGTCGACACGGCCCTCGAGCGTGGCGCGCGCCAGCGCGTGCAGGGTTGCGGCGCGCGAGCGCGTCAGACCGAGTCCATCGAGACTGGTGGCGGCCAGTGATGCCGGCGACGGAAACAAATGCGTCAAGCCGTCCGTGCCATTGGCGATCGCGATGCCGGCACGCTCCACCAACCGCAGCGCAAATCTGCGGCCGGCGGCGACACTGACCTGCTGACCGAGCACGGCCCGCACCGCGCATTCAAACGGCTCCCACGCGCCGGCGATGCGCAGACCGGGACGCTGACGCACGAGCGGGCCGATGAGGACATCCCGTGCCAGTTCGGCGCCGATACGCTGCGGATCCGCGGCCAGGTCGAAGACGCGCCGCGCCGCCGTGGAGATCTGCAACAGGGCCGCTGGCGGCGCACCCGTGACCCGCAATTCGAGTGCAGCCACCTTGGGCAGGGCGCGCACGCAGATGAGCGCATGACCACCTTCGCATGCCACCGTGCGCGCGTAACCGCGCGCATCGACCCGCTCCACTCCGGGCACGGCGCGCGTGGCGAGGAAATCGCAGACCTGCGCCCAGTCGTACGGCGGCCGATAAGCAAGGCGCAGCGCCACGTCTTCGCTGCTGCGCGCGGCGATGCGCCGTCCGGCTTTGCGAAAGTCGCGCGGCGCGCGCTGATAGGCGCTGCGGAACGCAGCGTTGAAACGCCGGCAGCTGCCGAAGCCGGCGGCCATGGCGATCTGCGTGATGGGGAGACTCGTCTGTTCCAGCAGGCACACCGCGAAATGCAGCCGGCGCGTCTGGGCCACCGCGATGGGCGATGCGCCCACGTGACGGCCGAAGAGCCGCAGCAGGTGGCGTGCGCCGATGCCCAGTCGGTTGGCCAGCGTGTCGACCGAGTCCTCATCGAGCGCCCCTTCGTTGATGAGGCGCAGTGCGCGGCGTACCACGGCGGCGGTGCCGAGCCAGGCCGGAGTTCCCGGCGCAGCCTCCGGGCGGCAGCGCAGGCAGGGCCTGAAACCGGCCGCCTCCGCCGCCGCCGGCGTGCCGAAGAAGCGCACGTTGGCGCGTTTTGCGTAGCGCGACGGGCAGATCGGGCGGCAATAGATGCCGGTCGAGGTCACCGCGATGAAGAACTTGCCATCGAAGCGCGGGTCGCGACTGACACGCGCGCGGTTCAACGCCTCGGGATCCAGACCTGCAATCGTTTCCATGTGCGCCACGATACCCGCACCTGTGCATCCGCAGTAGCCATTTTCGGACCTGGGGGCGCGGCTCCGCTGCGCGGCGCGCTAGGATGGCGATGCCCACCGTTCACTGGAGCCATGCGATGAACTGGCATCTGTTCGCCGGCTTTCTCTTCATCACGCTGCTGCTGTTTCTGGTTCCCGGACCCATCGTGACGCTGGTGATCTCCACCGGTGCGACCAAGGGCGTGCGCGCGGCGCTGATCACGGTGGCCGGAACTTCGACCGGCACCGCAGTGCTGCTGAGCGCCATCGCGCTCGGACTGAACTGGGTGTTGCAGCACGCCGCGCCTTTGTTCGAGGTGCTGCGCTGGTGCGGTGCCGTTTACCTCATCTGGCTCGGCGTGCGCACCTGGAAGAGCGCCGCGCTGCCGGTGCCCGCCGCGGGTGCGCAGGTGCATTTCTGGCGCGGCTTCCTGGTGGCGCTGTCGAACCCGAAGACCATCGCGTTCTTCACCGCGTTTCTGCCGCAGTTTGTCGATCCGACGCTGCCGGCGCCGCGCCAGCTGGCAGTCATGTGCACGGTATCGGTCCTGATGGGAGCGGTGAGTGATTCCTGCTGGGCTATCGCCTCGGGCATGGGACGTGCGTGGTTTATGAGTCCGGCGCGCGCCCGGCTGCTCGGCCGGGTCTCGGCAGTGACGCTGATCGGCGGCGGACAGTGGCTGTCGCTGGCGCGCCGTCCGGTCTAAGGATGCGCCTGGATCTCGCGCTCCAGCCAGCTGCTGAAGGCGCTGCGCAGCACAGCGCTCGCGCGCTCGCCTGATTCGAGCAGCCGATACGCGCCGAACGCGACGCATGTCTGGCCGAGCCGTACCAGTTTGCCGCTGCGCAGTTCCGGCTCGATGAACTCGGCGGCACCGAGCGCGATCCCCTGACCCTGGAGCGCGGCCTGCAAGGCGAGCGAGTAGTCGCTGAAGTACTGATGGCGCGCGCCTTCAAACCCGGCAAGGCCGGCGGCCGCGAACCAGCCGCGCCAGGCACGCCCGTCATCATCGTGCAACAGCCGCTGACCGAGAACCGCGCGATCGTGGCGCCAGCCCGGCGGCCGTGGGCGCAGCGCCGCGATCACCGGCACGCCCTCCAGTGCAAAGATCAGCTTGCCGCGCCGGTTGCTGCGGCGCGAATCGGTGGCGGCGTAGCGGATGGCGATGTCGGCATCACGTCCGAGCACGCGCAGGTCATCGGAGGTCTCCAGCTCCAGTTCGATCTGCGGATGCGCGGCGGCGAAGCGCCCGAGCCGCGGCACCAGCCAGCGCGCGGCAAACGCCGGCTCGACTGACAGCCGTAACCGCCGCGTGGCGTTGCCCCGCACGGTCTCGACGGCACGCCCGATGCGCACAAAAGCAGCAGCGAGTTCGGCCGCCAGGCGCGAGCCTGCGGCGGTGAGCTCGACGCGGCGGTGCAGACGGCGAAACAACTCCCGGCCCACATCCGCCTCCAGCGCACGCACATGCCGGCTGATGGCGGCCTGCGAGACATGCAGCTCGCGCGCAGCGGAGGTGAAACTCAAGTGGCGCGCCGCGACCTCGAAGGCGCGCAGCGCGAGCAGCGACGGAAAGCGGCGGGCGGGCATGCGTCGCTGCACCTTAGCGCAGCTGTTCGCATGAGTCCAAGTTATCCCAGAGACACAGGCAAATCGTTTGTCGGCGCAGGCCGCTGCAGGTGTAATCGCCGCATGAACATTTATGCAGCGAGTGTGGCCTTGCTATGGCGCACCGCCCTGCGCGCCGCGAGTGGCGGCAGGTCGGGCGAGCGTCACAGCCCCGGCCGGTGTGGAGCTGGCGCCGAGCGGCGGGACGGCGCGCTGTGCCCTACGGCCGCGCGCCGCGCACGCTGAGGCGCTGCAGCGAACCGTTCACATGATCCAAGCGGGTGCGATCGGCGCAGGCGCGCGACCTATAGCGCTCGCGGTGCGAACTCTGCTCTGACTCGAGGCCTTGTCAGCCGGCATCCTTGCTCATCGCCCGTGCAAACGCGGGGCGCGCCACGATCCTCTTGACGTAGTCATCGATCACCGGTGATTTGGGCAGGAGCGGGCTGCCTGCAAATAGCGCGAATGACGTCCCGTACAGCACGTCGGCGGCGGAGAAGTGCGCGCCCAACAGATACGGACCACGCTGCTCCAGGCTGCCGATGATCACCGGCATCACCTCTTCCACTGCGACCCAGCCCGCAGTGCCGCGCGGCACCTCGATATTCATGAATTTCGACAGCACCGCAGGCTCGAGCACACCGGTGTAGTACGCAAGCCAGGAGAGGTACGCGCCACGTCCGGCCTCGCCCACCGTCGGCCCGAGGTGGTTCTGCGTGAACTTGTCCGTCAGATAGAGCGCGATGGCCGCCGACTCGAACACCACCACACCGTCATCGGAGATCGCGGGGACCTTGCCGTGGGGATGCGGATTCGCGGGATCCACTGTGCCGCCATCGCGGCTGCGCGTCGTGACGATCTGGATGCGGTAGGGAGCTTGAAGCTCCTCGAGCAGAAATACGAAGCGCGTCGAGCGAGTCTTGGGTCGATGGAACAGCGTGATCATGGGAGCGCGTCCTCCAGGAGCAGGTCACCATGGTACGCAATAACAGTCTCGCGGTCGCATCGGCGTGGCATACAGCCAGCTCCGCGGCGCGACACTGTACGCCTCGAGCAGAGCCACTTCGAAAACCGCCCGCGCGTGCCGCTCCAGACGCAGTGACACTCAGACGGGTGATTGCCGAGAACAGCCTGAACGGATCCTGAATGCCGGCCCTGCTCCGCTCCCTGTCAGCGCCGGTCGTGCCCGCGCGTTTTTAGGGGCGGGTGGCAACGAATTGAGGAGAGGATCATGCGTAGCTTAGTCAAATGGCTGATTGCCCTGGGCCTTGGCGTCGCACTGTCGGGCTGCGTCGTGGCTCCGGGGGGACCTCCCCGCCCGTACGTCGGTGTCGGTGTCATCGCACCTGCTCCCGTCGTGGTGGTAGGCGGCGGTTACTACCACCGCTGGTAAGGCGAGGGAACGCCTGGCGCCTCCGCACCCTGGTGCGGAGGCGTTTTCGTTTGCGGGCGCTGCAAAATCTCACCGCTCGCCGCATCCGCGCAGCTGCGTGCTCACCCGCCGCCGGGGGCGGCCCCTGAGGTGCGGTTCCAGCCGCGGCGCGGGTGCCTCCGCTGCCGCCGTACATTAGTATCGCCCCGGATGCACGGCCTCAGGCACCCGCCCCGACTGCCCATTCTCTCGCTGCTACTGGCGCTGGCATTCAGGCTGGGAGACTGCGCCGCGCAGGTGCGCGTGCAGGTGGGCCCGACCCCCATCCCGCGCGGCAGCGCACGCGCTGCCGGCGATATCACAGTCATCAACGAGAAGCTGGCGTTTGCCCTCGCGGTGGAATCGCCCGCCCCGTACGGAGTGCCACGAGGGGCACTGGTCGATCTGGCGCCGGTACATGCCGGACAGATCGGCCGCAGCCGCGTGGTTTTTGCGGATTTCATTCCCAACAACTGGTCGGCGTGGCCCAATACTTATCACCACGTCGAGATCCTCGAGCGCGGTCCGCAGCGGGTACGCATCCGCGCGGTGCGCGATTTCGGTGCCATCACGGTCTCGACCCTGTACTCGCTGACGCGCGACTCCGATCAGCTCGTGATCACCACGACTCTCACCAACACTGGCAAGCAGGTGGTCGCGGATTTACTCTCCGGCCTCACGCTTTGGCCCAACAGCGGCTTTCTGTTTCCCGTGCCCGGCCTCGCCGGCATCACCGAGGGCACGGCCGCAGGTGCACTGGCGGACCGGGTCGTGGCCTACGACGCCGACTGGACGGTCACGCTGCACGCCCCCTACCTCGATCACATCGGCTCAGGCTCACGCGATCTGTTCCGACTGCATACGCTGCGCCCTGGCGAGCAGCACGTCTTCCAGGGCTTCCTGCAGGTCGGAGTGCGCGGCGATCTCGCGCCGGTGGTGGCGGCCGAGATCGCCCGCCGGCAGCTGGC
Source organism: Steroidobacteraceae bacterium (assembly GCA_035487135.1). Classification (GTDB taxonomy): domain Bacteria; phylum Pseudomonadota; class Gammaproteobacteria; order Steroidobacterales; family Steroidobacteraceae; genus 13-2-20CM-66-19. Next base: position 99,528 of record DATHMN010000108.1, read on the forward strand.
CGCCGGCAGCGTGCATGGCGCGGTGCTGAGCGCCACCGGCACGGCGGTCGCACAGCCGGTCGTGGTCGTGGAGAAGGATGGCAAGCCCTACGCCTGGACATTGGGGGAGAACGGTCGCTACCAGCTGCGGCTACCGCGGGGTGAATACCAACTGTACGCCAGCGCGCGCGGCTACTCCGAGAGCCGCCTCGTTCCGCTGCGCATCGCCAACGACACCGAACAGCAGTGTGACTTCCACGACCTGCAAGGTCCCGGACGGGCCGACTTTCGCATCAGCGACACGCACGGCGCACCGCTTGATGCACGGCTGGTGATCAGTGAAGGCGAGAAGCCCCTGGTCGGTTTTCTCGGTCGCAGCACGTTTTTCACTGAGTTGCAGCCGCGCGGTCGGGCGCACCTCGATCTCGCCCCCGGCGACTATCTCTTCGCGATCTCCGCGGGCGGTGGATTTCTGGCGGCGCCGGTGCACGCACGCATACACATCGTCACCGGAGTCGCGCAGCGTGCAGCCGTCACCGTCGAGCGGCTGTTCGATCCGCCGGCGCGCGGCTGGTACGCGGCCGACCTGCACCATCACGCCGACCAGGCCGAGGCGGTCACCCCGATCGCCGAGCTGGCGCGCTCGCAGCTCGCCGCAGGCCTGAACGTGCTGTTCGTGAGTGACCATGACTCCACGGCGAACACTGCGGCGCTCACTGCCATCGGCGCCAGTCGCGGCATCCCGGCGATCGCCGGCATCGAACTCTCGCCCTCGTGGGGACACTTCAACGCCTACCCGCTGTCCCCCGGTGCGACACTCGGCGTCGACACCAGCACCGCCGATATCGACGCGATCCTGCGCGAAGCGCGCCGCGAGGGGGCGAGCGTGGTGCAGGTGAACCACCCCTTCATCCCTTTCGGCTACTTCGCCAGTCTTGCGGCCGGAACGGCGCCGGGAGGCTTCAATGGCGGCTTTGATCTGATTGAAATCAACTCCACGATCCCTGCCGATGATGCGAAAGTTCTCGCCCGGGCCTGGAGTTTCTGGAACCAGGGTCGGCGCTACTATCTGAGCGCCGGAAGCGACACCCACGATGTGTGGAATCAGGAATCGGGACGCGTGCGCGTCTACGTCCATCCGGACGCCGCGCTGAGCGCAGCAAGTTTCGTCGCCGCACTCAAGGCCGGTCACGCGTACGTCACTTACGGGCCGCTGATCTTTCCGCGCGTGATGTTTGGCACGCAGCTTCAGCCCGCCGCGCAAGCGCCGCCGCTGGCTTTTGAGCTGGCCGCGGTAGCGGGGCTCAAGCAGGTGCAGCTCATCGGCGGCGGCACGGTGCGTGCAACGCGCACCTTCAGCGGTGCTGCGCGCACCGCGCAGGTGGAGTTCACCCTAGCCGCGGAACATGCGGCCTGGTACGCCCTGACGGTGGAAGATCAACAGGGTCACAAGGCTTACAGCAACCCGATCTGGACGCCGCCCGCGCCAGTGCGCTGAACGGACCTCTCAGAGCAGGCGCGCGTTGGCGACCCCGCGGAATTTGCGTGCAAATGCCCCGTTACGGGTCGCCGCATGCACGATGACCGTTTCGCCCGGATAGTTCAGTCCGCCGCGCAGCCGCGTCATGACGCGGCGGGCGGCGCTGCCGGAGGCCTTGATCTCCACGCCGAGGACGTACAGTGGCTTGTCGGGCCAGTGCTCGACCTGCTTGCGCACTAGCCACGCCGCGCGCACGCCAGCCACCCCCTGCAGACCTGCCACCAGTGACTGCAACGCTTCGGCGGACAGACCGTGCTCCAGCCAGCGATCATGCAGATGCACCCGCTGGCGATGCTTTCTGATTTGCTCCACCGCCCGGGCGCGTTCGGCTGCACGCACGTGCCACTGCTGGGCGCGCTGGGCATTCCCTTGCCGCCACCAGAAGTCGCGCAATAGCTGGCTGCCGGGAACCAGCGCCTCCGGCTCGAAGTGGATGACGGCCTCCATCATCGCGACTCCCTCGCTCTGCTCCTGTAGCAGCAGCTGCCGTGCGAGAGTGAAGCGCGCCAGGTGCGATTGCGGCTCGCGCGCCACCAGCTCGCGGCTCACCGCCAGGGCGCGCACCGCGCCCTCGCCGACATCCTCCTCCAGCGTCGCGAGCTCGGCGCCTTCGGCGGTCACCAGCGGCGCGCAGGCGGCGCGCTCACGCAGCTGCAACAGGCGCTCGCGCTTTTTCAACGTGTCACCGTAGACCTTGCGCCAGCTGGGCGTTACCCGCGCACGCCAGCGCGAGTCGAACGCCGTGGCAAGGCTCGCGGCGCGCACCCCCAGCAAGGTGTCCGCCGCCTGCTCGGCGGCCGGTGGCGCCAGCTGCGCTGCCATCCCCAGCGCATCCAGGCGCGCCTTCAATGAGGGGTGGGTGTCGTGGCAGTTGGTCGCGCGGGTCAACGCACGCTCCAGCCAGCGCTCGGCTTCCGCGGCGGTGAGACCCTGCAGCGCGCTGGCATTGAGCGCGCTGAACGGTGCAAACGCCGGCCGGGCACTGACGCGCGCGCCGGCATTGATCGCAGGCCAGTAGCGCTCCTGCAGATAGCTGCTGATGACGCTGGTGTTGGTCAACGCCTGAGCCGCGGCGAGCCGCGAGGTCAGCTGCGCCGAGCTCATATCGGCTTCGAACTCGTTGTTGCGCGCCAGCGGGAACGAACAGGCGTTGAAATAAGGAATGTACCAGCGCAGGAAGCCGCGGATTAGGCCCGCGCCCCAGCGCGGCCGGGCCGACAACCCCTCATCGAGCCGCTGCCACACCAGGCGCAGGCGGTAGATCCAGTTGGCAACGCGCGCGTGGCCGCGCGACAGGTGACCGAGCTCGTGCGCCAGCACGGCGGCGAATTGCTCGCACGAGAGACACTTCATCAGCGGCAGACCGACCAGCAGGTAGTTGCGATGCCAGCCGAACACCCCCAGCCGCGGCACCTGCGCAATCGCGGCGTTGAAGTCTTCAGTGATCAGCACCTGGTGAACCCGCGGCGCCCCCACGCGGCCGCACAGCAGCTCCAGCAGCTCGAAGAACGCCGGTGCATCGGCGCGCAGCAGCAGCTCGCCTTCGGGGGGCGCGAGCCGCACCCACAGCGAGCGCAGCACCGCCAGCAACAGCGCCGCCGCCACCAGCAGCACCTTCGCGCCGAGCACGGTCGCGCTGCGCAGCGTGTAGGTGGCCACCAGTACCAGAGCGATCAGTGCGACGACCAGCACCAGCAGGTAGGCATAGCCGAGGACCGCAAGTGCCAGGACACGGAGGCGGTAGGTCCGTGGTGCGCGCTGGGCCAGCTGCTCCATGCGCTGCACCAATGCCTCGTACTGTGTCTGTTCCAGACTCATGACGTGCGGTCCCTGCCCGGCGCCTCACTGGCAAGCATAGCGGGTCGATGCGATCATCGCCCCGATGAAACTCGACCTCGAGTTCGTACGTCGCCAGTTCCCGGCTTTCGCCGAGCCATCGCTGGCGCAGCAGGCGTTTTTCGAGAACGCCGGCGGCTCCTACCCGTGTGCCGCGGTAGTAGACCGCCTGGGCGAATACTACCGCCGCCTCAAGGTCCAGCCCTACTACGCATTTCCCGCCTCCACCGAAGCGGGTGAGTGGATGGACGCATCCCGCCTGCGGCTGGCCGAATATCTGGAGGTTAGCCCGCCGGAAGTGCATTTCGGCCCCTCGACTTCACAGAATACGTACGTACTGGCGCAGGCCTTCCGGGCGCTGCTGCAGCCCGGGGACGAGATCATCGTCACCAATCAGGACCACGAGGCGAACAGCGGCGCCTGGCGACGGCTCGCATCCCAGGGGGTGGTGGTGCGCGAATGGGCTGTGGATCCGGACAGCGGTGTCCTCGAGGAAGCGCAGCTTGACCGGCTGATCAGCCCGCGTACGCGCCTTTTAACCTTCCCGCACGCCTCCAACGTCGTGGCGCACATCAACCGTGTGGCGCATATCACCGCCCGAGCGCGGGCCGCGGGCGTGACCACCGTGGTCGACGGTGTCGCCTGGGCACCGCACGGGCTGCCCGATGTGGCTGCGCTCGGCGCCGACGTGTACCTGTTCTCCCTCTATAAGACCTACGGCCCCCATCAGGGGCTGATGGTGGTGCGCAGCGCGCTGCTGCAGCGGCTCGCCAACGAGGGCCACTACTTCAATGCGGCCGAGGGACACAAGCGCCTGGTGCCTGCCGGTCCGGACCACGCACAGATCGCCGCCGCGCGCGGCATCGCGGAGTACTTCGATGCGCTCGATGCCCACCACGCCACCTTGCCGGAAACGCACGCCACCGGCGGCGGGCGCGCCGAGCGCGTGCGGCAGCTGCTGCGCTCTGCCGAGTTGCCACTGCTCGCACAGCTGCTCGAGTATCTCGGCTCACGCAAGGACGTGCGTATCCTCGGACCGAGCGTCGCGACCCAGCGCGCCGCCACCGTGGCATTCGTCAGTGCGCACGATCCGGGTGATGTAGTGAGCGCCCTGGCCAAGCGCGGTTTCATGGCCGGCAACGGCAACTTCTACGCGGTACGGCTGCTCGAGGCCCTGGGTGTCGACCCGCA
>DATHMN010000109.1:0-6025 GCA_035487135.1 Steroidobacteraceae bacterium
TGTGTGTGGGGGGGCGAGTCGGTCGTGCGTCTGCCGCCAAAACCCGGGTGTGGGGGCCGCAATCAGCACCTGGCGCTGGCGGCGGCGCGACTCATCGCCGGACAGGATGATCTGCTGTTCCTGGCGGCGGGCACCGACGGCACCGATGGTCCCACCGGCGATGCCGGCGCACTGGTCGATGGCGAGACCTGCGGACGGGTGACGGTCGCCGGGCTGGATGTCGAGCGCAGTCTGTCCACCGCGGACTCCCAATCGGCCCTGGCGGCGGCGGGTGATCTGGTGCACACCGGACCTACCGGCACCAATGTCGGTGATCTGGTGGTCGGTCTCAAACTCTCCACCGTGCGCGCCTTCAGCTGGCTTGAGCGCAACGGCGGCGGCCGCCGATCCGTGCGGTAGACTGCCCGCCATGCGTCTCATGTTGATCGGTGACGATTCTGCGTTGTGCGCGCAGCTGCGAAGCCGGGTCGAGATCCGCTGGCTGCAGTCCGAGGTGGTCGAATACAACCCGACGCAGCGCGGCTCCCTCCCCGTCGACATTCGGGCGCAGGGGTTCGATGTGGTGGTGCTGGATCATGCCTGGTGCGACCGCGAGGCCGAGCCGCGCAGCATCGATGAGCTCACGCGCCTGACGGTGCGCGCCGGGTTCGCGCCGGTGATTTTCCTCGGGCCGCGATCCGCGGACAGCCTATGCGAAGCCGCGCTGAACGCCGGCGCCTGTGCTGCGATCGGCCGCGAGGAGGTGTCCTCCGAAGCATTACTGGCGGCGCTCACCGGCGCCGCCGCGCTGCAGGCGGGCGCGCGGGCGCAGCGCCACCACTCCGGCCAGTTTGTGCAGGAACAGCGCTTCAGTGGTGCGCGAATCCCCGGCTACCGGCGCGTGCGCACGCTGGCCACGGGGCACTTCGCGGAGCTGCACGTGGCCGAGAGCGACGCCCGGGGTGAACTGGTGGCCATCAAAGTGGCGCGCGATGTCACCAGTGATGCGAACCTGGATCATGCCTTTCGCCGCCTGCTGCAGGAACACGATATGGCGCAGCGGGTGGATCCGAAGTACGTCGTGAGGGTGTTCGATCTGGGCATCAGCGATGAGCACGCGTACATGGTCATGGAGTTCTTCGACCATGGCGATCTGCGCCACAGAATGCGCTCGCCGCTGCGCGCCACCGATGCGCTGCAGACCGCGCACGCGATCGCACTGGGTCTGGCAGCGGTGCACGCCACGGGTGTATTGCATCGGGATCTGAAGCCCGCCAATGTCATGCTGCGACGCGGAGGCGGCATCGCGCTGATCGATTTTGGTCTCGCCAAGGACGCGGCGCTTGCTGAAGAGATCACGGATGTGGGCCAGATCATCGGCACGCCGCACTACATGAGTCCCGAGCAGGGCCACGGCGAAACCATCGATGCGCGCAGCGACCTGTACAGCCTCGGCATCATCCTGTTTGAAATGCTCACGGGACGAAAGCCCTACATGGCCGAAAATCCGATGGCCATCATCTACATGCATCGCAAGACCCCGGTGCCGCAGCTGCCCGAAGCGCAGAACGCCCTGCAGCCGCTGCTGCAGAAGCTGCTGGCGAAGGAGCCGGCCGACCGCTTCGAGTCGGCGCAGCAGGCGGCCCGGGCCATCGGCCACGCCCTCGCCGAACTGCGGGCGGCAGAGGCGGCGGCGTGAGTGAGGAGATCCTGCTGGCGGTGACCCCGGAGTCCTGGGTCGCGACCGCATGCGAACGCTGGCAGGAACTGCTGGTCGATCACCTGGCGTGCGAAAAAAAAGCGGCTTCGACGGCCGTGGCGCTGCTGTTCGCGTACCCCGAGGATGTGGCGCTGACCCAGGCACTGTCACGTCTGGCGCGCGAGGAGCTGCGGCACTTCGAGCAGGTGCAGACACTCATGACCGAACTGCAGGTGCCCTTCGCACGGGCCAAACCCGGACGTTATGCGGCCGGGCTGCGCGCGGTCTCCCATACTTTCGAGCCGGACCGCAAGCTGGATCTGCTGTTGACCGGAGCCTTGATTGAAGCGCGTTCCGCGGAACGCTTCGCCAGGCTCATGTCGCGACTGCCCGCGCCCTTGGGTCGCTTCTACGGGCAGCTGCAGCATTCCGAGGCGCGACACTTCCAGCTGTACCTGCGACTGGCGATGCAGGCGGCGCAGGAAGAAGGTCTCAACTGGCGTGCGCGCCTGGCCGTGCTCGCGGGCCGCGAGGCCGAACTGGCCACCCAACCGGATGATCAGTTTCGCTTCCACTCCGGCCCGCCGTAATGCTTCTCTAGGGTTTCACGCGGTCGTATTCCAGGGTGTACTGGAAGTCATAAATGCCGGAGTTGCTGATGGTGGAGGTGACCGAGAGCGAGCCGTCCGGATCCAGCGAATAGCGCACCTCCGAGCGCGAGCCCTTCTCGCCGACCTGGGTGCGGATCAGAAAGTCATCACCCTCCCACCCCAGGGTGCGATCGGCCGCGCCCCGGGTCGTGGCCACCACGGTCTTCTCCCCGGGCGTGTAGCTGTTGATGAGGTGCTTGCCGTCCTGCTGAGTGATGTCGACGATCACGCTCAGCGCGCTCTGGGCGATCGACAGATGCGGGGGCATCGCGAAGTGGTGCTCCGGTGAACCCGGACGTGCGCCGCCCTGCGCCAGGCCGCCAGCGGGGCCGCCCCCCATGCCACCGCCCATGCCACCTTGGCCACGGCGATGGCCGCCCCCTTGGCCACCCGGGGTCCCCGTGGAGCCTGCCGTCCCGCCAAGCGGAGGCTGAATCGGGACTGCCTCCTGCGGGAAATCACTGAGCGCCAGGTCGATCTGCCACTCGCCGCTTAAGTCAATCCCGCGGGGTGGCCGCAGCGCGAGGGTCGTGGAGCATCCGAGCAGGGCGGAACCTGCGCCGCCGATAAAAAGTGCTGACAGGATGCAACTCAGTCGTGACAATTGTTGTCTCCGTTTGGAGGGCTCGTGCGTTGAACCCCGATGCGCGGCGCCCGATTCGTTTGCATGCATTGTTTGGAACAATCTCTTACAAATATTCAGCTTCGGTTTCATGCCGAGCCAGGAAGTCCCACGCCATGACTGACCAAGCCCATATCCTCATCGTCGATGACGATCGCGAGATCCGTGCCCTGCTGGCCAAGTACCTGGAAACCAACGGCTTCCGCAGCACTCCGGTCGCCGATGGTAAGGCCATGGCGGCAGCAATGCAGCAGACCCATTTCGATCTGATCGTACTCGACCTGATGCTGCCGGGCGATGATGGCCTGGCACTGTGTCGGGAACTGCGTCGCCATTCGCAGGTGCCCATCATCATGCTGACCGCGCGCGGCGAGGACGTGGACCGCATCGTCGGCCTGGAAGTCGGTGCCGACGACTACCTGGCCAAGCCCTTCAATCCGCGTGAGCTGCTGGTGCGGATCAAGGCCGTGCTGCGGCGCGCCGCCCATGCGCCGCGTGATCCGGATACGGCCACCGTGCGCACTTTCCGCTTCGGCGGCTGGCAGCTGAACACGACTACCCGTACCCTCACCGATACCGAAGGTGGCTCCGTCGCACTGAGCGGTGCCGAATATCGATTGCTGACCGTTCTGCTGGGCTCGCCGAGCCGGGTTCTGTCACGCTCGCAGCTGGCAACCCTGCTGCGGGGCCGGGAGGCAGATCCCCAGGACCGCAGCATTGATGTGCGAGTGAGCCGACTGCGCCAGCTTCTGGGCGATGACGCGCGGGCATCGCAGATCATCAAGACGGTCTATGGAGAGGGGTACGTCATTGGCGTCGGAGTCGAGACCGCCTGAGTTACGTGTGCGGCCAACAGGATGGCGACTGTCCTTCTGGCCGCGTTCCCTCTTTGGTCAGTTGTTCGGCGCCGTGCTCATCGGCGTGCTGGCGTACACGCTCATTTCACTGTTCCTGGTATCCCGCGAGCGCGACCGCACGCTGGTGCAGGCCTCGGTGCGCGAGTGGTCGCGGCGCGTGGTGGACCGGACCGCTTCCATGCAGCTGCTGCAGCCCGGCGAGCGCATTGAGGCGAACTCGCTGCTGCAGGACCTGCCACGACCGCTGTTTCGCCGCTCCCGACCGCCGCCGAATCCGGGCCTTGAGCCGCTGTTTGCGCCGCCGGGCATGCCGACCCCGCTGCCTGATTTCAGGCAGTCGTTGGAAGCCCAGCTGCGCATGATGTTCGGTCCGGGCTACCAGGTCTCGGTCACGCCCACCACCAATCCCAGCAAGGCCGCCATGACCCTCGCGCGCCCGGGTGCCGAGGCGTTCGAACGTGGCGGTCAGTTGTATGACGTGAGTGTGGGCGTGCCGGGGGGCGACACGCTGCTGTTTCGGCTCGCCCAGGGACAGCGCGGCGCGCCGCTGCCCCGAGCCCTGCTGTTCAACCTGAGCCTGCTCGCGGTGCTCATCGCGATCGCGGTGTACGCGGTGACGCGCGGCATCACCCGACCGCTGTCGGAGCTCGCGCGCGCCGCGGAGAGCGTGGGTCGGGATCTGCGCCAACCGCCGCTGGTCGAGCGCGGATCGCGCGAAGTGCGCAACGCCGCGCGTGCCTTCAACACCATGCAGGAGCGCATGCAGCGGCACGTCGACAGTCGCACACGGGTGCTGGCGGCGATGTCGCATGATCTGAAGACGCCGCTGACGCGCCTGCGGCTGCGCATGGCCACCATCGATGATCCGGAGCTGCAGGCGCGAGTTGATCGCGACCTTGATGAAATGGAAAACATGGTGCATGGCGCGCTGTCGCTGTTGCGCGGGCTCAACGACGATGAGCCGGCCGAGGCCGTCGACATCAATGAACTGCTGACCACGCTGCAGGGCGAATTCGCGGACATGGGGACGCCATTCGAGGTGCACGGCAAGGCGCAGCTGCTGTACGCCGGCAAGCCGATGGCGCTCAAACGCTGCCTCACGAACCTGATCTCCAATGCCACCAAGTTCGGCGGCGGCGTCAGCGTGTCGGTCGAGGATGGCGCCGTGGTCATGATCCGGGTTCGTGATCGGGGTCCCGGGATTGCGGCCGAACATCTGGAGCGTGTGTTTGAACCCTTCTACCGGGTCGAGTCCTCGCGTAATCGCGATACCGGCGGGACCGGGCTTGGGCTGTGCATCGCTCGCGACATTGCGCAGGCGCACGGCGGCGCACTCACGCTGGCGAATCTGCCGCAGCGGGGTCTGCAGGCAACCCTGGTGCTGCCGCGCTCGACCTGATCGTCCGCTACGCGCCGGCCAGCTCCCGCAGCACCTCGGCCGTGTGTTCGCCCAGGCGCGGCGCGGGACGACCCAGAGCCAGTTCGGCATGCGAGAACCGGATCGGTGTTCGGATCGACGGAATCGGCCCCAGATCGACGCGCATGGCGCGAGCGATGACCTGCGGGTCGGCGAACACCTCGGCGATGGAGTTGACCGGCCCGGCCGGGATCTGCGCTCGCTCCAGCGCCTGCAGCAACTCGTCCCGATGTCGTTGGCCAACGGCCGCGGCAAGCAGCGGGATCAGCACTTCGCGGTGCGCGACCCGGTCCGGGTTGCTCGCGAAGCGCGGGTCGGCGCCAAGCTGCGGCAAGTCGAGCAGCGTGCAGAAGCGCTGAAACTGCGCGTCGTTGCCGATGGCCACGGTAATCGTTCCGTCCAGCACCGCGAAAGCCTGATAGGGAACGATGTTCGGGTGCGCGTTGCCGAGCCGCTGCGGAGCGTTTCCGGAAACCAGATAGTTGAGGCCCTGGTTGGCGAGGATGCCGACCATGGTGTCGAGCAGCGACAGGTCGATCTGCATGCCGCGCCCGGTGCGTTCGCGCTGTGCCAGGGCCGACTGAATCGCGACCACTCCGTAGATGCCGGTGATGATATCGGCCAGCGCGACCCCGACCTTCTGCGGCGGCCGGTCGGGCTCCCCGGTGATGTCCATGAGGCCGCCCATGCCCTGAATCACGAGGTCATAGCCGGCGCGCGCGGCATACGGGCCGGTTTGCCCGAAGCCCGTGACTGAGCAATACACGAGGCGCGGATTGCCGGCCTGCAGGCTCGGGTAGT
>DATHMN010000110.1:0-29555 GCA_035487135.1 Steroidobacteraceae bacterium
GGACAGCGCGCCGATTCCGGCGCGCGGTCTGGAACCGGGCCGGCCCACCGGCGCCGCGATGCCGCTGGTATGGGCGCACGCGGAGTTCCTCAAACTCATCGCCTCGCGCATGCTCAAGCGCCCCTTCGACCGGCCGAGCACGCTGTGGCAGCGCTATGGCGGCGAGCGGCCGCCTTTGACCCACGTCATCTGGTGCGAACAGGCGCCGGCTCAGGAATTGCCGGAGGACTCGCGCCTCACCGTCGCGCTGCGCGCACCTGGCGCGGTGCACTACGGCTTCGACGGCTGGCAGGACATCCGCGAGGTGAACACCACTCCCAACTCGCTCGGCCTGCATCTGGTGGAGATCGACACGCCGCGGCTGCGCGCCGGACGCCGCATCGACCTGACCTACCACAGCGGCGGCGCCTGGGCCGGCCGGGATTTTCGCATCCGCGTCGTCGCGCGCGCCGCCGGGGCGTGACGGCCGCATGCCTTTCACCCTGGCGCACCCGGCGGCGATCCTGCCGTTGCGCGGCCTGCGCTACCTGCGCACCGCACCGCTCATCATCGGCGCCATGGTGCCCGACACGCCCTATTACCTGCCGGGCAAACTGCAGCACGAAATGCCGGAGATGCACCACTTCGCCGCCTCCTACTCGAGCAGCCTCGCGCTCAGCTATGCGGTGCTGGCAGCGCTCTACCTGCTGCGCCAGCCGCTCACCGCGCTCCTGTCGGCGCGCGCGCGCTGGCTGTGCCTGGCGGCACTCGCGCCCTTCAGTCATGACCCGCTCGAATGGCTGTTTGCCTCGATCGCCATGCTGCTCGGTATCTGGAGTCATCTGTTATGGGACTCCTTTACCCACCTCGACGGCTGGATCGTGCACCGGGTGCCGGCGCTCAGCGCTCCGGTGAGCATCGCCGGCTACGACGGTCCGCTGTGTCATTTGCTGCAGTACCTGAGTTCGGCGCTGGGACTTGCGGTGTTGGTCGTCTGGTATCTGCGTCTGCCGGTGCCGGCGGCGCTGCGCGTGCCGCCGCGCGCACCGGCTGCCTCGGTCGGACCGGTGCTGCTGTTGATCGCGGTGGCGGCCGTGCTCATCGGCGCGGTGCAGGCGACCGAAAGCTTCTACCGCTACGGCGGTGTCTACCGCACCGTCGATGTGTTCCTCACCCACGGGCTCACCTGGTTCGCGCTGCTGTATCTGTTCGCCGGCATCATCGCAACACTCGAGCGCAGCCACGAAGCTCACTCCCTCAGCTCCTAGCGCGGTGTGCCGAACTCCATCGCCCAGTAGATGCCGCTATCGAGGCGCGGATTGTCGCTGAAGGCGATACCGGCTTCGCGGTAGCCGGGCCACATGAGGTTGGCGCAATGCGCGGGACTGCCGAGCCAGCCGGCCACCAGCTGCTCGGGCGTGGTCAGGCCACGGGCGAGGTTCTCGCCCACCTCACTCCAGCGGTAGCCGGCGCGGCTGATGCGCTGCGCGGGCGAGCTGCCATCGCGCCCGGTGTGATCCATGTAGCCGTAGGCAGCCATGTCGCGCGCGTAGTCGAGCGCGACGCCGTTGAGCAGCGGGCTCAGCTGCAGCGGTGCCGCGGCGGCGAAACTGTCGGCGCCGCAGCGGCGCGGCACCGCGCGCGCCTCGTTGCTCAGCTGCAGTACGCGTGCCGCGATCCGTGCCAGATCGCCCGCGGCGGGGGGCGTGAACGGCGCGGCGATGGCGAGCCACACGTCACTGGCGCGGCGGTAGCTGCCGATCTCGCTGAGTGCCGGGTCCAGCAGCTGGCGACAGAACTGGCGTGCGAGCACCTGCGCCACTCCGGCCCCCGCAGGCACCTGCGTCACGCTGATGACCAGCAGGCGGGCGGCATGGTAGCCCGACAGCTGCGCGGCGGTGCGCTGATCTGCGCCCTCTGACAGATGGCGTGCGAGGGTATCGAGGTGCGTGTTGGCGCGCAGCGGCGCCGCGCCGCCCTGCAGCTCGGCGCAGCCCTGGGCGCGCACACTGTTCACTGAGTCGATGGGTTCGGCTGCGGCGCCCGGCAGTGGACTGAGCACACTCAGCACGAGCCATGGCAGGTGGCATCTGCAGCGCAGGTCAGTCATTGTGCCCTCATGACGGCTGTTGGCGCGCGCGCGCAATCTACAACCACTGGCTGGCCCTGGCGAGCCGGCAACGAGTTCCAGCTGCTGGATGGCGGCGGTGAATTCTTCCCGCGCATGCTGCAGGTGATCGCAGCCGCGCGCGAGTCGGTGCTGCTGGAGATGTACCTGGTGCGCTCCGGCACGCTGGTGAATGAATTCATCACGGCACTGAGCGCAGCTGCGCGCCGCGGCGCGCAGGTGTGTGTGCTGCTGGACGGCTTCGGTGCGCTGCATCTGGCGCGCGCCGACCGGCGCCGGCTGCTGGAGGCGGGCATCGAGCTGCGCTTCTTCAATCCGCTGCGCGCCGCCAAGCGCTTCGCCAACCTGCTGCGCGACCATCGCAAGATTCTGGTCGTCGACACCCGCATCGCCTTCGTCGGCGGTGCCGGCCTGACCGATGAATTTGCGCCCGGCTCGCCGCGCGGCCCGTGGCGCGACCTGATGGTGCAGATCGAAGGTCCGGTGGTGGCCGACTGGCAGCGCGCCTTCGCGCGCACCTGGCGCCGCTGCGGTGCCGCGCTCGAGCTGCCCGCGGTCGCGCCGCCAGCGTATCCCGGCGGCGCCCTCGGCCGGCTGTCGCTGTCAGAGGCGCGCCAGCGCTCGGTGCTCGCCAACGGCGTGCTCCGGCGCATCGACGCTGCGTATACGCGCGTGTGGATCATGAGTGCCTACTTCGTGCCTTCGCGGCGTTTCCGCCGCGCGCTGACGCGGGCAGCGCGCCGCGGCGCCGACGTGCGCCTGCTCGCCCCCGGCGCGCGCACCGATCATCCGTGGGTGCGCCACGCCGCACGGCGTTTCTACGGCCGCATGCTGCGCAGCGGCGTGCGTATCTTCGAGTATCAGCCGCAGATGCTGCACTCGAAGATGATCCTGTGCGACGACTGGGTGTCGGTGGGCTCCTCCAACCTCGACCGCTGGAGCCTGCGCTGGAACCTGGAGGCGAACCAGGAAGTTGAGGATCAGCGCTTCGCCGATGCGGCCGCGGCACTCTTCATCAAGGACTGTCTCGCCTCGCGCCGCATCAGCCGCCGCTACTGGCGCCAGCGCGCCTGGCTGGACCGGCTGCGCGAGCGTATCGCCGGCACGCTCGATCGCTATACCGGCCGCTGGCGGCGACCGCGCTAGGCGTCAGGGCGCCGCGCGCGGCATGAACAGCTCGTTGCTGCGCACGAACGCCAGCAGGAACGGCGCCATCATCTGCATCTGACTGGCGTGGGCCGCGAGTGCCAGGCGCTTGTGTTCCTCCTCCGCGGGAGTGAGCGCGAACGCTGCGCTGGCGAGACCTGCGGCCGCGGGCGCCGGAAACAGCGGCACGCCCGGCATCAGCTGACGCGGCGCCGGCCAGCCCAGGCCCCCATGGACGATCCACCAGCGCACACGTGCGCTCAGGCCGAGGCGCGCGGCCACCGCGAGGGTGAGCCGCCCGGTGGCGCGGTGATCCGGATGCAGGTCGGCAAGTCCCGGCGCGAGGATCAGGGTGGGCTGCAGGCGCGACAGCACCGCAGCGAAGTCGTGCTCGAGACTGGCCCCGGTGTAGGGATGCCCGGGAAACAGCGCCTGTGCGTAGGGAACTGCGGCGGCGCCGGTGGTGGCGGAGGTGTAGGGCACCGCCGCGGCATCGAGGAGCGCACTCACGCCGCCATCCGGGTAGCCGAGAAACAACTGAGCGGCCGGCGGCACGCCGAGCTGTGCAGCCGCGGCGCGCGCTTCCGCCATGCGCTGCTCGCCGAGCGCGCGCCCTTTGGCGGGGTCGTTGAACAGCGCGTGCTCGAGCAGCAGCAGATCCCAGCGCGCGGCATCGCCGCTGGTGATCCACAACACGCTGACCTCGCCGCCCGCGGCGAGCACCCGCTGGATGATGCCGCCGCAGCACAGTGTTTCGTCATCCGGATGCGGCGCCACGACCAGCAGCCGGGTGGCGGCATCCAGCGGCGGCAGCGGCGCGGCGGACACGGCCAGCGCCGCTGGCGCGCGCGTGAGCTGCGCCCCGGCGGGCATGCTGAGCGCGGCCGCCAACAGCACGATTGCGACTCGGGTGGCGGACTGCATGATGCGGCAGTGTCGCACGCTGGCGGTGCTTTTCGTTACAGTGGGCGCGGCCACAGGAGATTGCATGCTGCGCTTACCCCCGCTTGCTTACCACGACCCGAAGTTCATCGACTCCGATGAAGGACGTCCGATCCGGATCGTGTCCGAGTATCTGGCGCCGCTGCAGGCGTTCACCGCCGCCGGAGTGAATGCGACCGTCGTGTTTTTCGGCTCGGCGCGCCTGCGCTCCGGCGGCCCGCTCGGCCGCTACTACGACGAGGCGGTGGAGCTCGCGCGCCTGGTGAGCGAGTGGAGCCAGAACGAGTGTGGCGGGCGGCTGGTGGTGTGCTCCGGCGGCGGTCCGGGCATCATGGAGGCCGCCAACCACGGCGCGATGCTCGCCGGCGCGCGCAGCGTCGGTCTCAACATCGGACTGCCGCACGAGCAGCGCCCCAATCCCTACATCACCAACGGACTGTCTTTCGAGTTCCACTATTTCTTCATGCGCAAGCTGTGGTTCGCCCATCTGGCGCACGCCTTGATCGCCTTCCCGGGCGGCTTCGGCACCTTCGACGAACTGTTTGAGATCCTGACACTGGCGCAGACGCAGAAGCTCGACCGCACCATCCCGGTGCTGCTGTACGGGTCCGCCTACTGGCAGGA
This sequence comes from Steroidobacteraceae bacterium, assembly GCA_035487135.1. Classification (GTDB taxonomy): domain Bacteria; phylum Pseudomonadota; class Gammaproteobacteria; order Steroidobacterales; family Steroidobacteraceae; genus 13-2-20CM-66-19. Next base: position 4,820 of record DATHMN010000110.1, read on the forward strand.
AGTGGTCAACTTCCCGGCGCTGGTGCGCCACGGCACCATCGCGGCCGAGGATCTCAAGCTGTTCGAGTTCGTCGACGAGCCGCGCGCGGCGCTCGAGCTGCTGCGGCGCCGCGTGCCGGCGGCCTCACTCACGACCGCGCCGATGCAGTTCGCCGCCTCGCGCTGTGCGGCGCAGTCCTAGCTCACAGCACGCGCAGGCTGGGATCGATCTCGGCCGCCCAGGCTTTCAGACCGCCCTCGAGATTGGTGGGCGCGCTGATGTTGGCGGCGAGCGCCATCTGGCAGGCGGCGAGGCTGCGCCCGCCGCTGCGGCAGATGAACACCGGTGCGGGGCGACCGGTGATCTCGCCCAGACGGGCGCTCAGTTCGCCCAGCGGAATGTGCACCGAACCGGGCAGGTGTCCGGCGCCGAATTCGTCGCTCTCGCGCACGTCGACCAGCAGCGGCGGCGGCCCCGCGCCCAGCAGCTCGCTCAGCTGTTGCGCGGAGATGCGGCGAATGCCCTGCGGGGAAGCGCTGTTGCTCGTGGCCATGGCGTGCTCGGCTAGTGTGATGGTGGGGTGGTCACCGCAGACCGCGCAGTCGCTGCGGCGGCGGATGCGGAACTCGGCAAAGCGCATCTCGAGCGCATCGTAGGTGAGCAGGCGCCCGATGAGGGTGGCACCGGCGCCGGTGATGAGCTTGATCGCCTCGGTCGCCTGCAGCGTCCCGAGCACGCCCGGCAGCACCCCGAGCACGCCGGCATCCGCGCAGCTGGCGACCGCGGCCGCGGCACCGAGCGGGAAGGCGCAGCGATAGCACGGTCCGGCGCCGGGCACGTAGGTCATCAACTGACCCTCGAAGCGGTGGATCGCCGCCGCCACCAGCGGGCGCTGCAGCAGCACACAGGCATCGTTGATCAGGTAGTGCGCCGGCAGGCGGTCGGTACCGTCGAGGACCAGGTCGTACTGTTCGAACAGGGCGCGCACGTTGTCGGCCGTCAGCCGCATCGCATGCGCGTTGATGCGAATGTCCGGGTTGAGGGCCGCGAGGCGCTCGGCGCCGCTGGCAGCCTTCGGCCGACCGATGGCGCTGCTGTCGAACAGCACCTGGCGCTGCAGGTTGGAGAGCTCGACACAGTCGTAGTCCACCAGCCCGAGCGTGCCGCAGCCGGCGGCCGCCAGATACAGGGCGGCAGGTGAACCCAAGCCGCCGGCGCCCACCACCAGTACCCGCGCCGCCTTCAGGCGCTCCTGCCCGGCGCTGCCGAGTTCCTGCAGCGACAGGTGGCGCTGATAGCGCTCGCGCTCGCGCGCGGACAGGGTCGGGGCCTGGACGGCACTCATGGCCGCGAGCATCGGCGCGGGGCCGCTGCGCTGTCAACGCCCGGCGGCGCGGGGCTTCAGCGCCGGGGTGGTGCAGCGTATGCTTCGCCGCCGGCTACCGCGGGCACGCAGAAGGATTCACCGTGAAGGCAACCGTGCATCTTCGTCATATGTCAGTAGTGCTCGCGCTGGGGTTCGCGGGCAGCAGCGCTGCGCAGACGCACCCGCCGGTGGCGCAGCCGGTGCCGGCACACCACGGGGCCTCCGACGCACGCTTCGCCGAGGTCGAACACGAGTACGTCACCTACGTGCTGCAGCGGTTTCCGGTGGTGGCGACCTATCTGGGCGGTGCGGAATTTGACCCGCAGCTGCAGCATGTGGATGGCACGCTGCGTGATTACGCCCCGGAAGCGTTGCAGAAGGAGCAGCAGCGCCTGGTGGAATTCCGCGCGCGCTTCGCCGCGCTCGCACCGGCGGGACTGTCGGCACGGCGGCGCATCGACCGCTCGGTGGCGCTCGCCGAGATTGCCTTCATGCTGCACGAACAGCAGGTGCGGCATTATCAGCAGCGCTCACTCGATTCCTACGTGGACGAGCCCTTCCGCGGCGTCGACTGGCAGATCCAGGGCATGACTGCGACCGGCGCTGCGACCTACGGCACAGACGCCGAATGGCAGGAAGTCATCGCGCGCTGCCGCGCGATACCGGCCTACCTGCTGCGCGCGCAGGGCCAGCTGCGCGCCGGCGTCACTGCGCACAACACTCCCGACTGGCGCGTGCTGAGCGGCTACGGGCTGCAGAGCGCTCAGGCCGATGCCGATTACTTTGGCAAGACCCTGCAGCAGATCGCTGCGGCTGACGTGACCGGTGCGCACCGCGAAGCGCTGTTGCACGAGCTGCAGGCCGCCGGCAACGCGGCGGCCAGCGCCTACGGCCAGCTGCGCGATTTCGTCGCCAGCACGTTTTTCGACAATGTGCACGCGGAGGGCGCCGCGGCACTGAAAAGCGAATATCGCGCCGATCATTTTGCCTTCGGCGAAGCCGAGTATGACTGGGCGCTGCACAACAACCTGCGCCTGTCTGACAGCGCCGCGCAGCTGTTCAGCGCTTCCTGGCCGGTGGTGCAGGCGACGCGCGCGGAGATGGTGACGCTGGCGCAGTCGATCGCCGCCAGTCACCAGTGGCCGGCCTCGAGCGACGGGCCGGAGACGGTGCGGCAGGTGTTCGCGCAACTGGCGCAGAACGCGCCGCGCACGGATGTGGAAATGGCCGACGGTTACCGCAAGACCGGTCAGCGCATCGTCGCCTACGCGCGCACCACCGGTTTGTTCGCGGTGCCGAGCGATTACCGCCTCGACGTCACGGTGACACCGCCGCCGCTGCGCGCCTCGATCGAGGGCGCCGCCTACTATCCTGCCCCGCCGTTCAAGAAGACCGGCGTCGGCCGCTTCTACGTGACCCCCACCGGCGATGACCAGGCGCAGCTGCGCGAGCAGCACAACTATGCCGCAATGCCGGACCTCGCGGCACACGAAGGCTTTCCCGGCCACGACTGGCACTACAAGGTCATGACCGAGTACCGCGCGCAGATCTCGCCGGTGCGCTGGCTCACGCCCGGGGCGGTGGAGGATTCCTCCTCGATGTGGCAGGACTCGATGGCGGCGGAGGGCTGGGCGCTGTATTCCGAGGCGCTGTTGGCCGAGCCCGCGCACGGCGCGCCGAACGGCTTCTATTCGCCGGAGGAGCATCTCTACCAGCTGCGCGGCAAGCTGTATCGCGATCTGCGCGTCCGCATCGACACCGGCATTCATACCGGGCATCTCGGCTTCGAGGATGCGGTGACACTGTTCTCCGAGGTCGTCGACTTCCTGCCGGGCTCATGCCAGGACGCCGCGGCGCTCAAGGCGGACGCCAAGGCCGCCAGCTGCAAGGAAGCGCGCGGTGCGGTGACGCGCTACTCACGCTGGCCGACCCAGGCGATCACTTACCGCCTGGGCAAGGAACAGATCCTAGCGCTGCGCCGGCGTGCCCAGCAGGCGCTCGGCGCCCGCTTCGTCACCGAGCGCTTCCACCTCGAGTTCATGAAGCAGGGCACCATCCCGGCCGGCTATTTCGGCGATGAGCTGCTGCGCACGCTGCGCGCGATGCCCTGAGGAGCGCGCGCGACCGCCTCAGGCGGTGGCGGGCTGACAGATGAACAGATGCGCCGGCAGGACGTTGAGCGGCTGGAAGCTGCGCCCCACGTAGCCAAAGATGCGCTTCAGGTCCTGAAAGACGCGCGCCGAGAACTGATAGACGAGAAATGCGCCGCCCGGGCCGAGCATGTCGCGCGTCTTGCGCAGGATCTGCTCGCGCAGCGGTGCGGGGATGGTGCTGAAGGGGATCCCGGAGATGATGTAGTCGGCATGCGTATGACCGAGGCGACGCAGGGTCTCGTCCACATCGACCGCCGAACCCTGCACGACCTGCAGGCGGTGATCGCTGATGGTGCCGCGCAGATGGCTGACGAAATCCGGATTCATCTCGATGGCGATCAGCGCGGCATCCGGGCGCATGCGCCGCAGCAGCTCCGCCGTGATGGTACCGACCCCCGGGCCGTACTCGACGATCACCCGTGCCCGGCCCCAGTTGATCGGTTCCAGCAGCTGCTTGATGAGGAAGCGCGAGCTCGGGACGATGGAGCCGAGCATGCGCGGATGACGGAAGAAATTACGCGCAAACAGCAGCGCATTGCCATTCGGCAGCCGGGGCGATTCAGGGTTGTTGTGCACTTGTTCCCCCACGGTTCGGTACTTGTCACTCTATAGCAATAAATGCCGGCCGATACCACTTGCCGCAGCTGGCACAGGTGTGCCGCGGCGGCCGTGATACAGGCGCGCGGTGATCAGCCGCCGGCGCGGCGGGCCTCAAGCCCGAGCTTGCACAGCTCGGCCACCAGGCGGTCACGGTGCTCACCCTGGATCTCGATGACACCGTCCCTGACAGCGCCCCCCGCGCCGCAAAGCTTCTTCAGGCGCGTGGCGAGTTCCTGCAGCTGCGGCTCCGTGAACGGCAGACCGCTGATCACGGTCACCCCTTTACCGCCGCGGCCGGCGACGGCGCGCCCGACGCGCACGCGCGCCGCGCCCGGCGCGGCCGGTGGCTTATGTCCGGCGGCGGCTCCGACGCGCGGCGGCTGGCGCAGCACTACGCCGCGGAAGGTGTGTTTGGGCTTCATCGTAGTGTTACCCGTTTGAGGCGACTACAATCCTGCCCAACTCGCAATCGCCGGCGCAACTTCCTGCAGCTGGCTTCGCCGCAAGAGGCCCAACTCCATGACCCCACGGTCGCGCTTGCATGTTCCCTCGCCGCCGGCCCGACCGGGGCAGGAACCCGATTTCAGCTACGTCCAGATCTCACCCGCCGGGGCGGTCAACCGTCCCGACGTGACCGCCAGTGCACGCGACATCGAGAACCTGGCGCTCGAACTGGTGCGGGTGCTCGATGACGACCACCGCGCTGTGGGCGCCTGGAACCCGCATCTCGAGGCGCCTGAGCTGCAGGTGGCGCTGCGTCACATGCTGTTGACGCGTCTGTTCGACGACCGCATGCAGCGCATCCAGCGCCAGGGGCGCATCTCCTTTTATATCAAGTCGACCGGCGAGGAAGCGGTGGCGGTGGCTGCCGGCATGGCGCTCACTCCGGGCGACATGCTGTTCCCCTCGTATCGCCAGCAGGGACTGCAGGTCGTGCGCGGCCGCAATCTGGTCGATCTCATGTGCCAGTGCCTGTCGAACACCCGTGACATGTGCAAGGGCCGGCAGATGCCGATCATGTATCACTGGGCGCAGGGCAACATCTTCTCCGTTTCCGGCAATCTCGCCACCCAGTTCCCGCAGGCGGTCGGCTGGGCCATGGCCGCAGCGATCAAGGGCGAGGACAACATTGCCGCCGGCTGGATCGGCGAGGGCTCGAGTGCCGAGGCTGACTTCCACTACGCCATGACTTTCGCCGCGGTCTACCAGGCGCCGGTGATTCTCAACCTGGTCAACAATCAGTGGGCGATCTCCACCTTCCAGGGATTCGCCGGCGGTGAGCACCGCACCTTCGCGCAGCGCGGTCCCGGTTACGGCATTCCCGGGATCCGCGTGGACGGCAACGACTTCCTCGCGGTCTATGCCGTCACCCAGTGGGCGGCGCAGCGCGCCCGGCAGAGCGGCGGTCCGACGCTCATCGAGCTGGTTACGTACCGCGCCGCGGCTCACTCCACCAGCGACGACCCCTCGCGTTACCGTCCCAAGGAGGAATGGCGCGCGTGGCCCTTGGGCGATCCGATCACGCGCCTCAAGGACCACCTGATCACGCTCGGCGAGTGGTCCGAGGAGCGTCAGACCCAGCTGCATCAGGAGCTCGAGGCCTACGTCACCGCCTGCTGGAAGGAGGCCGAGTCCTACGGCACGCTCACCCACGGGCCGACGCTCGATCCGCTCAGCATGTTCGAAGATGTCTTCAAGGAAATGCCGGCGAATCTCGTGCGCCAGCGTGCGGAGCTGCGCGCCCTGATAGAAAGCGGTGCGGCACCACGCAGCGGTGAGGCGCCGCCGCGCGCGCAGGAGGGCTGAGAATCATGGCGCGCATGAACATGGTGCAGGCCCTCAACTCGGCGATGGATGTGATGATGGAGCGCGACCCGCGCGTGGTGGTGCTGGGCGAGGATGTGGGCTACTTCGGTGGCGTGTTCCGCGTCACCGACGGACTGCAGCGCAAGTACGGCGAGCAGCGCGTGCTCGACACCCCGATCGCCGAGGGCGGCATCATCGCCGCGGCGATCGGCATGGGCGTCAATGGGCTGAAGCCGGTAGCCGAGATTCAGTTTGCCGACTACATCTATCCGGGCTTCGATCAGGTGGTGAGCGAGCTGGCGCGTCTGCGCTACCGCTCGGCCTCGGACTTCCATTCGCCGGTCACCATCCGCACCCCGTGCGGCGGCGGCATCCGCGGTGGGCAGACGCATTCGCAGAGTCCGGAGGCGATCTTCGCGCACGTATGTGGCATCAAGGTGGTGATGCCGTCCAATCCCTACGACGCCAAGGGTCTGTTGATCAGCGCGATCGAGGATGAGGACCCGGTCGTGTTCTTCGAGCCCAAGCGCATCTACAACGGCCCGTTCGACGGCGATGCGCACAAGCCGGCGGTACCCTGGAGCGCGCATCCGCGTGGCGAGGTGCCTGACGGCCACTACACCGTGCCCATCGGACGCGCCGAGGTGGTACGCGAGGGCAGGGACCTCACCATCCTCACTTACGGCACCATGGTGCACGTGGCGGCAGCGGCAGTCGGCCTGTCCGGCTACGACGCCGAGATCGTCGATGTGCGCACCATGTCGCCGCTCGACGTCGATACGTTGTGCACTTCGGTGTGCAAGACCGGGCGTTGCGTGGTGGTGCACGAGGCGACCCGCTTCGCCGGATACGGCGCGGAACTCGTGGCCACCGTGCAGGAGCACTGTTTCTGGAACCTGGAGGCGCCGGTGCAGCGCGTGACCGGCTGGGACACTCCCTATCCGCACGCCTTCGAGTGGGAGTACTTTCCCGGTCCTGCGCGCATCGCAGCCGCCCTTAAGCAGGTGATGGAGTCGGCATGAGTCGCTACGTCTTCAAGCTCCCCGACCTGGGCGAAGGCACGGTCTCGGCTGAGATTGTCGGCTGGCGCGTCAAACCGGGCGATACAGTCGCCGAGGATGACGTGGTGGTCGAGGTCATGACCGAAAAGGCGGCGGTCGAGCTGCCCGCGCCGGTCGGCGGCCGGGTGGTGTCGACGACCGGGGTCGCGGGCGATACCGTGCCGGTGGGCGCGGAGCTCATCGTGCTGGAAACCGATGCCGGCGCGCCGAGCGTCGCGGGCGCGGCGCAGCCTGCGACAGCGCCGGCCGTGGCGGCCGTGGCGGCCGTGGCGGCCGTGGCGACGCCAGCCGCGAGCCCGGGCAATGGTGCCGGCGCTGCGCACCTTGCCGCCGCACGCGCTGGGCGCGTGGCGACCTCGCCCGCGGTGCGCCGCCGCGCGCACGAGGCCGGCGTCGATCTGCGGCAGGTCGCAGGCTCAGGCCCCAACGGCCGCATCGTCCCCCAGGACCTCGACAGCTACGTGGCGCAGCGCGCCGCGTCGACGCCCCTGCGCAGCGCCTCCCGGCCGCTACCGGTGGCAGGCCGCAGCGCGGCCGCGCGTCCGGCCACCGAAGAGATCAAGGTGATCGGGCTGCGGCGCCTGATCGCCCAGCGCATGTCGGATGCCAAACGCAATATCCCGCACTTCGCCTACGTCGAGGAGCTCGATGTCAGCGAACTCGAATCTCTGCGCCGCCATTTGAACAGCAAGCCGCCGGCCGGCGCCGCGCCGCTCACCTATCTGCCGTTGCTCGCCATGGCACTGATCCGCGTGCTGCGTGATTTCCCGCAGTGCAACGCTCACTACGATGCCGAGCGCGGTGTGCTGCTGCGCTACGCCGCCGTGCACCTCGGTGTTGCGACCCAGACACCCGACGGGCTCAAGGTGCCGGTGGTGCACGACGCGCAGGACCTGACACTGTGGCAACTCGCGGCTGAGATCCGCCGCGTGAGCGAGGCGGCGCGTAGCAACAAGGCTAAGCGCGAGGAGCTCGGCGGCTCCACCATCACCGTGACCAGTCTCGGCAAGCTGGGTGGCATCGCCAGCACACCCATCATCAACGCACCCGAGGTCGCCATCATCGGAGTCAACCGCGCGCTCGAGCGACCCATGGTCGTCGAGGGCGCGATCGCCATTCGCCGCATGATGAATCTGTCCTCATCGTTCGATCACCGTTTCGTCGACGGCTATGACGCAGCCGCCATGATCCAGGCACTGAAGGAGTGCCTCGAACATCCCGCGACCATCTTCATGCCGGTCTGACGGCCCGCGCGCGCAGCTGCCGAGCGCTGGCGCACAGCGCCGGCTGCTGCCGGAGTCACACGCAGCCGTTCAGGACTGATGCGCCGGAGCGCCGGCGTAGGCCTTCTCACCGGCCTCGATGCGCAGCTTCAGATGGTTCTGCGGCGGCGGCAGCGGGCAGGTGGCGAAATCATTGAGCGCGCAGGGCGGATTGAATGCCTTGTTGAAATCGAGCTGGGCGATGCCGTCCCGCGGCAGCGGGATATAGAGGAACCGGCCGCCGCCATAGGTCTCGTGCCCGCTGGTGCCGTCCGCGAACATGATGAACAGCTCTTGGTCGGCGGGATCTTCCAGCACGGTGTCGAGGCGATAGTCGTGGCCGGCGTGGCTGAACACCACCGCGCCGGGTGAGACGGCGTCCTCCTCCATGCCGAGGATGTTGATGATGCGGATGTGACGCTGCGGCTGATAGGGCTCGAAGCGCGCCGCCAGCGCCCAGCCGGCGCTCACCGGGAAGTAGGACAGACCGCGGAAATTCATGCGGTGCGGATTGTTGAGATCGCGCACCCGCACGCCGAGGTTGCCGGCACGCTCGATCACGAAGAAGCGCAGCGTGCCGCTGGCGAGCACCGTCGGCGCACCGCCCGCATCGGAATTGAGGATGAGCGCCGTCACCGGCTGGCCGTCGTGGGTGACATGACTGTCCGGGGCCGCCGTGAAGCGCACCTGCTGGCCGCTCACCAGGAAGCTGCCCGCCTGCTCGGCGAGCGCCGCGTTGTCCAGCTGCAAGGCATTGCCCGGGGCGCGGCCGAAGCTGTTCTCGCCCTGCTTCAGCCAGAAGAGTCCGGTCAGCGTGAGCCAGCCGCTGTCGCTGGTGAGCGAGTTGACGCGCTGCGCGCGCCAGGCCTCGATGGTGTGCTGCTCGGCGCTGAGGTCCACCATCGCCGACTGCGTTGCCGAACGTGCCAGGGTGGCGGCGAGCAGCAGTGCGGCGAGCGCCAAGGCCCAGAGCGGCGCGCTGCCGCGGGTACTGAAGCGAGCGGTCATCGGTATCTCCTGCAGGTGCGGCTGCCATTTTAAGCGATCGGCGCTAACGCCCGAGGATCTCCTCGCGGACGTCGGCGATCTCGCGGGCGCGCGAGGCGCGCGCGCCCTCGCAGCGCTCCGGGCGCGGACAGCGGTTGCTGCGCGGACAGATGAGGCGCGCGGGCGCATGGAGCGCCTCCTCGATCCAGGCGATGTTCAGCACCTTGGCGACCGCGCCGAGTACCTGGGCGGCGGCCTTGGGAATGCGCGCCTCGCCGCGCCGATGCAGGCACTCGCGGAAGATCGACTCGATCACCGCGGCGCTGGCCACGCCGTTGCTGGCCAGCGCTGGAGCGAGATCGACTCCCACCGACAGCACATGCGCATTGCCCGCCATGTCATGCACGCGGATCGAATGACAGCAATACAAGAGCGAGCGCTCACCGTCGCGCAGCACCGAGATCTGCGAGCCGCGCTCGCCGTGCCCGCCGTCGATCATGCGGAACACTGCCCAATGCGGACACGGATCGCTCACCTGCGCAAGATTGCCCCAGGGAAGCGGGATACCGTTGCCGCGGTACACCGCGCGCAGGTAGCCCGGCGGATAGGCATCGAAGAAATGCCAGTAGGGGTAGGGCGACACCTTGGTCATGCGCCGCATGATGACCGCCGGCGTCAGTTCGAGGCGGGTGCCCGCCTCGATGCGATAACGCTCGCGCGCCAGGAAGCGCCGGAACGGCACCCGCGGCGCGAGCAGGGCGCCGGCGAAGAAACTGCATTCGAAATCCCGCCAGGCGTGCAGGACGTCCTGCGCGTTCATGCCCGGGGTGCTCGAGCCCCCCTCGGGACTGCCGCCCATCTCACCGCCGGTGGCGTGCGGTGACTTCAGGCCGTCGCCGCCGTGCAGCACCTTGTGGGCGATATGCGCCGCCAGATCGAATTTGAGGCGCGCCGGATCGGCCTGCAGCGCACGGTTGGCGTAGACGATGCGCGGTGCCTCGAAGAACGAGCGCACCATGCTGCGCACCTCGCGGTCCTTGTCCCGTGCCAGTACCGGCTTGCGATCGAACCAGCGGATCTCCAGCCCGTGACGGCGGCACAAGCGGGTCAGGTCTTCCACCGACAGTGGGAAGCGCCGCTCACCGATGCGGTCGGCGGCGCGTTCGAGATCGGGGAAGTCGTTGCGCGAGATCTCCTGATGCGAGCGGATCAGCAGGTGGGCGAACTGTCGGCCGCTGGTGCCGGTCTGCGCGAGCAGCTCGGGGATCGCCGCCTGCAGCAAAGTGCGCGAGAACAGGAATGCGGGCTCGAGCGGCACGTGGGCCGTGGCACCGCCTGCGACCGGCGCGGGCAGCTCGAGTTCTGCGCGCTCATCGAGGAACCAGCTGCTCGGCCGCTGGAAGACCTCCGCGAGCAGCTCGAGCAGCTCGGTCGAGGGCCGGCGCTTGCCACTCTCGATCATGCTCAGGTAGGAGACCGAGGGAGCCAGCTCCGGTTTGCGCTGGATGCAGCGCACCGACAGCTCCTCCAGGGTGAGCCCGTTGCGCTTGCGCACCGAGCGCAGCTTGGCGCCGAGCAGATGCCCTTTGCGCAGTAATTCCGCCATATGTTCAGCCGCCGCCGCTTTACGTTCAGTGAAATTAACAGTGTGAAGTTTTCACAGTCAAATTCGCGACGGAGTCGCGTATGCTGGCCGGGATGAACGCGGAGACGCAGGCACGGACGTATTCCCGCGAGCCGGCCGGACCCAAGGTGGAGATTCTGGGCGGCGCGCTCGAGCGCAGCGACGAGGTGCTGACGCCGCTCGCGCTGCAGCTGCTCGCCAGTCTGCACCGCCGCTTCAACGGCCAGCGGCTCGAGCTGCTCGCGGCCCGCAGCCGCCGCCAGGCGGAGTTGGACGACGGTGCGCTGCCGCAGTTCCTGGCGAGCACCCGCGCGGTGCGGGCCGGCGACTGGCGCATTGCCGCCGTGCCCGCCGACCTCGCCGACCGGCGCGTCGAGATCACCGGGCCGGTCGACCGCAAGATGATCATCAACGCCCTGAACGCGCCGGTGCGCTGTTTCATGGCCGACTTCGAGGACTCTTGCGCACCGACCTGGGAAAACATCGTGCGCGGCCAGGTGAATCTCAAGGACGCGGTGCGGCGTACCATCAGCTATGCCGATCCGGCCACCGGCAAGGTCTACCGTCTGAATGAGCGCAGCGCGACCCTGATCGTGCGGCCGCGTGGCTGGCATCTGCCGGAAAAGCACGTGCGCATCAACGGCGAGGCCGTGTCCGGCGCGCTGTTCGATTTCGCACTGTTCCTCGCCAACAACCATGAGGCGCTGGCGCGCGCCGGCACTGGGCCGTACTTCTACCTGCCCAAGATGGAGAGTCATCTCGAGGCACGGCTGTGGAACGAAGTGTTCCTCGCCGCGCAGGACGTGCTCGGCATGCCGCGCGGCACCATCAAGGCGACGGTACTGATCGAGACCATCCTGGCGGCGTTCGAGATGGATGAGATCCTCTACGAGCTGCGCGAGCATTCCGCCGGCCTCAACTGCGGCCGCTGGGACTACATCTTCAGCTTCATCAAGAAATTCCGGAACCGCGCCGATTTCCTCATGCCCGACCGCGCCGCGCTCACCATGGAGCGGCCTTTCCTCAAGTCGTACGTGGATCTGTTGATCCACACCTGCCACCGGCGCGGCGCGCACGCGATGGGCGGCATGGCGGCGCAGATCCCGATCCGTGACGCAGCGCGCGCGAACGAGGCGGCCATGGCACGGGTGCGCGCCGATAAGTTACGCGAGGCACGCGCCGGTCACGATGGCACCTGGATCGCGCACCCGGGACTCGCCGCGCTCGCGCGCGAAGCGTTCGATGAGGTGATGACAGGACCGAACCAGCTCGCAGTACTGCGCGCCGACGTGCACGTCACCGAGCAGGATCTGCTCACCGTCCCCGACGGCGTGATCACCGAGGCCGGGCTGCGCAACTGCATCCGCGTCGGCGTCCAGTACCTGGAATCCTGGCTGCGCGGCAACGGCTGCGTGCCGCTCTATCACCTCATGGAGGACGCGGCGACCGCGGAGATCTGCCGCGCGCAGCTGTGGCAGGCGCTGCACCACGGGGCACGCACCGAGGATGGCGAGCGCGTGAGCCTCGAGCGTTTTGACCGCATGCTGATCAGCGAGCTGGACCGTATCCACGAGGAGGTGGGCGCCGCACGCCTGAGCGGCGGGGTGTTTCCGAGCGCGGCACGCCTGTTTGAGCAGATGACCAAGAACGAGACTTTCGACGAGTTCCTCACTCTACCCGCATACGAGCTGTTGCACTGAAGGCACCCCCATGACTTTCGCCAAACTCCCCAGCGCCGATGATCTCACCCGCAACTGGCGTGAGAGCCCGCGCTGGCGCGGCATCTCGCGCGGCTACCAAGCGACCGACGTGGTGCGGCTGCGCGGCACCGTTCCAGTCGAACATTCAATCGCGCGCATCAGCGCGGAGAAATTCTGGCGCTATCTGAACGACAAACCGCTGGTCAACGCGCTCGGCGCACTCACCGGCAATCAGGCGATGCAGCAGGTCAAGGCCGGACTCGATGCCATCTATCTGTCCGGCTGGCAGGTGGCCGGTGATGCCAATCTCGCCGGGGAGATGTATCCCGACCAGTCGCTCTATCCCGCCGACTCGGTACCGGCGGTCGTGCGGCGCATCAACAACACCCTGCGTCGTGCGGACGAGATCTGCCACGCCGAGGGTGACGATTCGGTCGACTGGCTGAAGCCGATCATTGCCGACGCCGAGGCTGGCTTCGGCGGTGTGCTGAATGCCTTCGAGCTGATGAAGCAGATGATCGATGCGGGTGCTGCCGGCGTGCATTTCGAAGATCAGCTGTCCTCGGCCAAGAAGTGCGGCCACATGGGCGGCAAGGTACTGGTGCCCACGCAGGAAGCCGTCAACAAACTGGTGGCGGCACGGCTGGCGGCCGATGTCTGCAACGTGCCGACCGTACTGATTGCGCGCACTGATTCGGAAGGCGCCAATCTGCTGACCTCCGACGTCGACGAGCGTGACCGGCCGTTCATCGATGCCGCCCGCGGCCGCACCAGCGAGGGCTTCTACAACGTCAAGGCGGGACTCAAGCAGGCCATCGCCCGTGGACGCGCCTACGCGCCCTACGCGGATCTGTTGTGGTGCGAGACCGCCAAGCCCGATCTCGCCGAGGCGCGCGAGTTCGCCGAGGGCATCCACGCGCAGTTCCCCGACAAACTGCTGGCCTACAACTGTTCGCCCTCATTCAACTGGAAGCGCAAGCTGGACGATGCGACCATCGCCAAATTCCAGCGCGAGCTCGCGGCCATGGGCTACCGCTTCCAGTTCATCACGCTCGCCGGCTTCCACGCGCTCAACTATTCGATGTTCGAGCTGGCGCGCGGCTACAAGACGCAGCACATGAGTGCCTACGTGACGCTGCAGCAGGCCGAGTTCTCGGCCGAGAGTTCCGGCTACACCGCCACCAAGCACCAGCGCGAAGTCGGTGCCGGCTATTTCGATGCGGTGACGCAGGTCGTGAGCGGCGGCACGTCCTCAATCACGGCGCTCGCGGGCAGCACCGAGGAGCAGCAGTTCGAGAAGAAAGTGTCCTAGCGCTGCCCTTCGGCTACTTCGCGGTCGGCATGATGAATTCGGCGCCCTTGGGCGTGCTCTGCGGCCAGCGCTGCATGATGGATTTCTGCCGCGTGTAGAAGCGCACCGCTTCCTCGCCGTAGGCGTGGGTGTCGCCGAACAGGCTGCTCTTCCAGCCGCCAAAGCCGTGCCAGGCCATCGGCACCGGGATCGGCACGTTGATGCCGACCATGCCGACCTCGATGTGCCGGCCGAATTCGCGGGCGATGTGACCGTCGCGGGTGTAGCAGGCGACGCCGTTGGCCAGCGGGTGCGCGTTCACCAGCGCGACTGCGGCAGCGAAGTCGGCCACGCGGACGCAGCACAGCACCGGGCCAAAAATCTCCTCCTGGTAGATGCGCATGCCTGTGGTCACGTGGTCGAACAGCGTGGCCCCCAGCCAGAAGCCGCCCTCGTGACCTGCCACGGTGAACGGGGCGCCGGTCAGCGGGTGCGAGCGTCCGTCGACCAGTAGCTCGGCGCCCGCGGCGACGCCGTCATCGATGTAACCGCGGATACGCTCGACCGCGGCGCGACTGATCACCGGACCCATCTCCGCTTCAGCCTGCATGCCGTGGCCGATCCGCAGGCGGCGCGCGCGTGCGGTGAGCTCCGGTATCAGCGCCTCGCCGGCCGCGCCCACCAGCACCGCCACCGAGATCGCCATGCAGCGCTCGCCCGCGGAACCGTAGGCCGCACCGATCAGCGCATCGGCCGCCTGCTCCAGGTCGGCATCGGGCATCACCACCATGTGGTTCTTGGCACCGCCGAGTGCCTGCACGCGTTTGCCGCTCGCGGCGCCGCGCTGGTAGATCGAGTGCGCAATCGCGGTCGATCCTACGAAGCTCACGGCGCGCACGTCGGGGTGATCGAGCAGCGCATCGACCGCGCCCTTGTCGCCCTGGATGACGTTGAATACGCCGTTCGGCAGTCCCGCCTCGGCCAACAGCTGCGCCATCAGCAACGAGGCCGACGGGTCGCGCTCGCTCGGCTTGAGCACGAAACTGTTGCCGCAGGCGATGGCGAGCGGAAACATCCAGCAGGGCACCATGCAGGGAAAATTGAAAGGTGTGATGCCGGCGACGACGCCGAGCGGCTGGCGCAGCGTCCAGTTGTCGATGCCGGTCGACACCTGGTCGGTGAAGTCGCCCTTGAGCAGCTGCGGAATGCCGCAGGCGAACTCGACGATCTCGATGCCGCGCGTCACCTCGCCCTGGGCATCGGCGAACACCTTGCCGTGCTCGGCGGTGATCAGCGTCGCGAGCGCGTCGCGCTGCTGGTTCATCAGAGTGAGGAAGCGTGTCAGCACGCGCGCGCGCCGTACCGGTGGCGTCTCGGCCCAGGCCGGCCAGGCCGCGCGCGCGCTCGCTACTGCCTGCGCCACCTCGGCGGCACCGGCCGCTGCCACTTCCGCGCTGAGCGCACCGCTGGCCGGGTTGAACACCGGCAGGCGTGCCCCGCCCGTGGCGACCGGCTGACCACCGATCCAGTGCGGTATCACGCGGAGGGCGGCGCTGCGCGCCGTGCTTGCAGGCAGTGTCGAGGCGGTCATTGACGGTCCCATCGTTGGTGAGCGCAAACGCCTGGCAGCGCCGCGCCCGCCGATCATAGACCAGTTGCGCGCGCCCCCGCATACTGAGCGGCGCCAGCGATGACTACCCGGCAATTGTTTGCGACGCTCGTTTATCAGGGACGCCTCCGGGGCCGCGGCGCGCGTACGCTCAATGCGCGGCTGCTCGCCGAGTGCCGCCAGCTGCGCGCCGACGATGCTGCCGGGCGCCGCTGGTCGGCGCGCAACTATCCGAACGGCTATACCTCGTACAGTTCGGCGCATCGGATGCAGCAACTCTCGCCCACCTTCGCGCAGCTGGCGCGCGCTGTCGATGCGCACGTGGCGCGTTTCACGCGCGCGCTGGCCTGGGACGTGAAAACGCGGCCGCTGGTCATGACCGACTGCTGGGTGAACATCATGGCGCGCGGCGCCGCGCACGGGCTGCATCTGCACCCGCTCTCGGCCGTGAGCGGCACTTACTACGTGGCAACGCCGGCGGGCGCTCCGGGCCTGAAATTCGAAGACCCGCGCCTGGAGCGCTTCATGGCGGCGCCGCCGCGGCGCGCGCATGCCGGCCGTGCGCAGCGTCCCTGGGTCACCTTCGCGGCGCGCGCCGGTGAGCTGCTGCTGTTCGAAAGCTGGCTGCGGCACGAAGTGGCCGCGCATGCCGGCGCACGCGAGCGCGTGAGCATCAGCTTCAATTACAGCTGGTTCTAGTCTGTCACCGCGCCGTCTCGGCCGTGCGCCGTCAGGGCCAACCCCCTTGAGCGCGCGCGCGTGGCAGCTGAGTGGTGCGGGTCAGCGTCGGCGGCAGTGCCTGCGGGCCAGGCGGCGACACGCAGGCGGCGCCTGCCGCCCGGCACGCTGGCGAGCGCGCCGAACATGGCGGGCGCGGGCGCTGCGCGCATGCGCGCTGGCGGCTAGTGCTGCGCCGGCGCCGTGGTGCTCAGGGCAGCACGCGCCGCAGCCAGGTGCCGATATCCGCTACTTCTTGCGGACACACCGAGTGCGGCATGCTGTAGGTATGCCACTCGACCTGATAGCCCGCGCTCTGCAGCTGCCGGCAGGCGGCCTCGCCCAGCAGCAGCGGCACCATCTGATCCTGAGTGCCGTGGGCCATGAACACCGGCGTCGACTGGTTCGCCGGCTGGCGCTCGGCGGCGAACTGCGGCGCGAGCACCTGATAGCACGACAGACCCATGATGCCGGCGAGGCTATGCGGATAGCGCACGCCGCTGAACAGCGCCATGGCGCCGCCCTGAGAAAATCCCGCCAGCACGATGCGTTCGCTGCCGATGCCGCGCGCATTCTCACGCTCGATCAATGCCGTGATGGCCTGCTGTGAGGCACGGATGCCCTGTTCATCCTCTAGCGTGCGTCGATCGAGTCCGGCAATGTCGTACCAGGCGCGCATCGCGAATCCGTCGTTGATGGTGACCGGCCGCACCGGCGCGTGCGGGAACACGAAGCGCAGTGCGCGCTCGCCCGGCCGCACCAGTTCCGGCACGATGGGTTCGAAGTCATGGCCGTCGGCACCGAGCCCGTGCAGCCAGATGACGCAGCCGCTCGGCTCGCGCCCGGTTTGGATCTCCACCGCCTCGGCTGACACCGTCGACCTCCGTCCGCAACCCGCCGCAGCTGCGCATGGTAGTGCACGCCGGCACGGTGGTGCAGGGAAGTGTCGCTGATGGTGCGCACGCGCGTGCGCCGCACGGCTCGGCCGCGCGCGGCGCCGCGCGTTGCGCGCCCGCGGCGCCGCGTACCATCGCGCCTGGCGCGAACCGGACGGCGCTGGCTGCGCAGCTGGCAGCGCACCCCGCCGGCCGGACGGCTGCTCCTGGTGCTGCTGGTGCTGGCGGTGGTGGCGCTCAGCGTCAATACGGTTTATCAGGTGGCGCGCAAGCCCACGGAGCTGTTCTTCCCCGTGAGCGGGGTGCTCGCCAAGACACCCGCGGAGACCTGGCGGGAATACGCGGCCGCGTTTCGCCGCTACGCGACCCCGGCGGTGCCCGCCGAGCTGCTCGCGGCACTGGCGCAGGTGGAGGGTTCCGGTAACCCGCTGGTGCGCACCTACTGGCGTTTCGCCTGGGCCGCCCGACCGTTCGAGCTGTACCGTCCCGCCTCGAGCGCGGTGGGCATGTACCAGATCACCGATGGCACCTTCGCGGAGGCGCGCCACTACTGCATCCACCAGCACACGCTGGTACACGAGGGCGCCTGGAACGATTTCGGCTCATGCTGGTTCAACGCGCTCTATGCCCGCATCCTGCCCGAGGATGCGATCGAACTCACCGCCGCCTATCTCGATCTGAAGGTGCGCGCCATTCTGGCGCGCGTGGCGCGCGCGCACGTCAGCTCGCTCCAGCAGCAGCATCTGGCCGCCGTGGTGCATCTGTGCGGCGCCGGTGCGGCGGCGCTCTATGCCGAGCGCGGCTTCCGTTTCAGTGCGGGGCAGCGCTGCGGCGCGCACGATCCGCGCGACTATCTGCAGCGCGTCGATGACATGCGCGTGGTGTTCGCCCGGCTCGCCGCCGCGGACGCTCAGTGATGGTGGTCGCCGGGTCCGTGCACGTGGCCGTGCGACAGCTCCTGCTCGGTCGCTGCGCGCACCGCGGCCACCTCGACCTCGAAGTTCAGCTGCTGGCCGGCGAGCGGGTGGTTGCCGTCGAGCGTGACCAGGTCGCCGGTAATCTGCGTGACCGTCACCGGGCGCGCGCCCTGTTCGGTCTGCGCCTGCAGACGCATGCCGACCCGCACGTCCGACAGGCCCTTGAGCGCCCGCCGCGGCACGCGCTGCACCAACTCGCGGTCATATTCCCCGTAGCCCTCGGCCGGGGCGATCTTCACCTGCAGCTTGTCGCCGACCTTGTGTCCGGTGAGCTCGCGCTCGAGCCCGGGGATCAGGTTGCCGTGGCCGTGCAGGTACTCGAGCGGTTCACCCTCGGCCGAGCGGTCGATGACCTTGCCGCTCTCGTCCGTGAGCGTGTAATGGATGCTGACAACCTGGTCCTGGGTGATGGTCATAAGATGTTCCGTCGCGGCAGGCATTGCCGCGCCCAACGGCGCGCCGCATGCGATGAATTACGAGAAAAACGCCGCGGCCAAGGATACCATTGCGCCCCACTTGCGCGCGCACCACTTGGGTGCAGCCGCTGACACGAGCAGGAAAACGCAATGCGCATGACCTACCTGGCGGTGTTCGCCGCCGCCGTGATGACCGCCGCGCTCGCCGCGGCCGCTACCCCTGCAACCGGAACTTCCGCCATGGCCGATAACCCGTTTGCGCAGCCGAGCAAATTGCCGTTCGAGCTGCCGCCGTTCGATCGGATCCGCGATGGTGATTACCTGCCGGCGTACCGTGAGGGCATGCGCATCCAGCTGGAGGAGGTCGCGGCCATCGCCAACAATCCGGCCGCGCCTACCTTCGACAACACCATCGTCGCGCTGGAGCGCTCCGGGCAGCTGCTCACCCGGACCGATACGGCATTCCAGCTGCTGAACGCCTGCAACACCGACGACAAGATGCAGGCCATCGACACCGAGATGGCGCCGAAGCTCGCGGCGCATCAGGATGCCATCCTGCTGAATCCGGTGTTGTGGAAGCGCGTCGATGCGCTCTACCGTGAGCGCGCGCAGCTGAAGCTCGCTCCCGAATCACAGCAGTTGCTGGTGCGCTACCACACGCTGTTCGTGCGCGCCGGAGCGCAGCTGGATCCGGCACAGCAGGCGCGCCTGAAGGAACTCAATCAGCAGATTTCCTCGCTCACGACGCGCTTCAAGCAGAACGTGCTCAAGGCCACCACCGATGGTGCCGTCGTCGTGGACAACGTGTCCGATCTCGATGGACTGAGCCAGGAGCAGATCGGCGCTGCGGCGCAGGCGGCAAGCGGACGCGGTCTCAAGGGCAAGTGGCTCATCACGCTGCAGAACACCACCAACCAGGCGGTGCTCACCAATCTCAAGAACCGCGCGCTGCGCGAGCGCATCTACAAGGCTTCGATCAGCCGCGGGCTGAGCGGACCGACCGACAACACCCCCGTCGTCGCGCAGGTGATGAAGCTGCGCGCCGAGCGTGCGCAGCTGCTCGGCTTCCCGAGCCATGCGGCCTACCAGCTCGCCGATGAGTCAGCCGGCACCCCACAGGCGGTGCGCAACATGATCAGCCAGGTGGCACCGGCGGCACTCGCGCGCACGCGTGAGGAGGCTGCCGATCTGCAGAAGCTGATCGACGCGCAGGCCAAGGCGGCCGGCCAACCAACCTTCCAGCTGCAGCCGTGGGACTGGTTCTATTATTCGGAGCAGGTGCGCAAGGCGCGCTATGACTTCGACGAGGCGCAGGTAGCACCCTATTTTGAGGCCGACCGCGTGCTCAAGGACGGGGTGTTCTACGCCGCCCATCAGCTCTACGGTCTCACCTTCAAGGAGCGCAAGGATCTGCCGGTCTATCAGCCGGACGTGCGCGTGTTCGAGGTGTTCGACAGCAACGGTAAGCCGCTCGCGCTCTACCTCACCGATCTGTTCGCCCGCGACAACAAGCAGGGTGGGGCGTGGATGAATTCCTACGTCAACCAGTCGCATCTGCTGAAACAGCAGGCGGTGGTGGCCATCCATCTCAACATTCCCAAGCCGCAGCCCGGTCAGCCGGTGCTGCTGACGTTCGATGAAGTGACCACCATGTTCCACGAGACCGGGCATGCGCTGCACGGCATGCTCTCGAACGTGAACTACCCGTTGCTGTCCGGCACCAACGTGCCGCCGGACTTCGTCGAATATCCTTCGCAGTACAACGAGATGTGGGCACGCGAGCCGGCGGTCGTGGCCCACTACGCGCGCCACTACCAGACCGGCGCACCGATGCCGCAGCAGCTGCTCGACCGCGTCATCGCCGCGCAGCGCTTCGACCAGGGCTATGCGACCACCGAGTACATCGAGGCCGCGCTGCTCGATCTTGCCTGGCACCAGGTGACGGTGGCGCAGGTGCCCGCCGCCGGGCAGGTGCAGGCGTTTGAGCAGGCAGCGCTCAAAGCGAGCGGGCTCGACTACCCACCCGTGCCACCGCGCTACCACACCACCTACTTCTCACACATCTTCGACGGCGGCTACTCGGCCGGTTACTACGCCTACCTGTGGAGCGAGGTGCTGGCGCGCGATACCGGCCAGTGGATGCATGCCCATGGGGGTCTGACGGCCACCAACGGCGCCTATCTGCGCGAGCACGTGCTGTCACGCGGACGCAGCGAGGACCCGCAGGTGCTGTTCCGTAACTTCTACGGCCGCGATCCGGATATCGGCCCGCTGCTCGAGTACCGCGGGCTCAAGGCCGCGAGCGGCGGCTAGCGCCTCAGGACGCCGCGGCGCCGCGCCGCGTGCGGTCGATGGCGGCGATCAGGGCGTGGAAGGTCGCGAGCAGCGGCAGCTCGAGCTGCTGCTCGCGGGCCTTGTCACAGGCGTAGCCGAGCGTTTCGTTCACCTCCAGCGGTCGCCCGGCCTCTACGTCCTGCAGCGCAGACATGCGGTGCGCCGCTGCGCTCAGGCGGTAGTCGGCGCCGGTGCGCATGATCAGCGCCACCGCCTGCTGCTCGCTACCGGCGCAGATCGTGGCGATCGGCAGGATCGCCTGGTCCGAGAGTGCGATTCCCAGCCGGCCGGCGAGCGCGCCGGTCTCGCGCATCAGCCGCACCAGCAGCAGCGCCGAGTCCGGGTCGGAGAGCAGACGCCAGGTGAGCGCGCGTGTGGTCACCGCGAGCGAGGTGAGCCCGACCCAGGCGCAGAACTTCGACCACTCGAGGGTGAGAATTTCCCGACTCATGGTGGCGCGTACCCCCGCGCCATCGAGCGCCTGCGCCAGCTGCCGGACCCGCGCGCTGTCGCTGCCGTCGAGTTCACCCACGTAGACGTTCACATTGCGGGTGAACAGCACCGCCCCGTCCGCGAGCAGCTCGCCGCTGGTGTCGGCCAGCGCGCCGATTACGCGCTCGCGGCCGAACGCCTGTGTCAGCAGCTCATCCTTTGACGGGCCGTTCTGGATCGACAGCACACTTTGCAACTGTAACGGCGCGAGCGGTGCGAGCGCCGCGCGCGTGCCTGGCGTCTTGGTGGCGACGATCAGCGTGCCCGCGCGCGTGAGCTCGCGCGGCTCGGTGAGCGTGGGCACATGAACGGTGAACTCACTGAGTCCACGCAGCGTGATGCCGTGCTCCTGCAGGTAGGCGGCGCGCGCGCCGCGCGCCAGCATCACCACGCTGTGGCCGGCGCGCGCCAGGTGCGCACCGATGATCGAACCGATCGCGCCGGCACCGAGTACTGCGAATTCGCACTCGCTCACGCGCGCGCACCTAGAGCGCGTCCGCGAGGTCCTGCATCAGTCCGCGGTCACGCGGCTGGGTCTGCGGCGGATAGCGCTTGAGAACGCGTCCGTCCCGGCCGATGAGGAATTTCTCGAAGTTCCAGCTGATGTCGCCGGGGAAGCCGTGCGCCGCGGCGGTCAGGAAAGTGTAGAGCGGATGACGCTGGGCGCCGTTGACATCGAGCTTGGCGCTCAGCGGGAAAGTCACATCGTAGTTGCTGCGACAGAACTCCACGATCTGCGCCTCGCTGCCCGGCTCCTGGGCACCGAACTGGTTGCAGGGAAACCCGACCACGGTGAAGTTCTCGTCCGCGAGTTCGCGCTGCAGCTCTTCCAGCGCCTGGTACTGCGGCGTCAGGCCGCAGCGGCTGGCGACATTCACCGCCAGCGCGACTTTGCCCCGCAGCCTACCTAACAGATCCGCGGTGCCGTCAATGCCTGTGACCGCGATGTCGTAGAAGCCGCTCATGGTGCGCTCCAGCGATGCAACCAGAGTGTACGATACACCACCGTCGGCCTTACCATGGCGACCTGCAACTTTAGGGAGAGACCTTATGGGTTCCGCACTGAGCAAGACCGAAACCAGCAAGGTCATCGACATCCTCAAGCGCATTCTGGAGCTCGAGCTCGCCGGCCTGGTGCGCTACCTGCACTACAGCTTCATGGTCTTCGGCCACAATCGCATCCCGATCGTCGCCTGGCTGCGCAGTCAGGCAGATGAGTCGCAGGCACACGCGGTGCAGGCGGGTGAGCAGATCACCAACCTCGGTGGTCATCCGTCCCTCACGATCGGTGCGCTGCTCGAGACTCACAAACACAACATTGACGAGATTCTGCGCGAGGCGCTCGAGCACGAGGAGCAGGGGCTGAACGAGTACCGCCGGCTGCTGGAGGGCGTCGCCGGTCGCAACATCATGCTCGAGGAATACGCCCGCAAGCAGATCGCCGCCGAGGAAGAGCACGCCGCTGAGATCGGCAAGATGCTGCGCAAACCGGGCTCGATCACCTGACGGCGCGGGCGCAGCGCCCGCGCCTCTCTCGAAAGGGTGAGCCGCCGCACCCCGAAAGGGGCTGCGGAACGGTTGTATTCACGCGCTGCGACCCCATTCTGTGGAACAAGTCACTCGCCGGCAACAGTGCGTGCGTAGACTGCGCCCGCCTGACAGACCGAAGGAGTCACTATCATGGAACTGATCATCACCTCATTCATTGGCGCTACGACGCTGCTGCTGCTCGGCCATCTGGCCGTGGTAGTGCGCAACCGCCAGATGCGCTGAGCCTGCGGGCGCCGCCGGCGCCCCAGCGCGCCATCCCACAAAACGGCCTCGCGGGCCCGCGGCCGGCGGGCGTATGCTCGTGGCGTGCGGATCCTCGCGGTCACCAACATCAAGGGCGGGGTAGGCAAGACCACCAGTGCGGTCAATCTTGCCTACCTGAGCGCCGCGGGCGGCTGCGCGACGCTGCTGTGGGACCTCGACCCGCAGGGCGGCGCCACCTATGTGCTGCAGGGCGAGGCGCACGAGCACGCCTCCGCCAAGCGCCTGGTGGCCGGCAAGGTGGAATTGCCGGAGCTGATCCTCGCCACTCACTATCCCAACCTCGACCTGCTGCCGGCGGATTTTTCCTATCGCAACTTCGCGCTGCATCTGGCCAAGCGGCGCCACCCGACCGAACGGCTGCTGAAAATGAGCCGGCCGCTGCGCGAGATCTACGGCGCACTGTTCCTGGATTGTCCCGCCGGCATCTCGCTGCTGTCGGAGAACGTGCTGCGGGCGGCGGATGCGCTCATCGTACCGCTGGTGCCCGCGCCGTTCTCACTGCGCATGCTGCAGCAGCTATACGAGTTCATCGCCGCGGAAGGCTGGGGCGATCTCAGCGTGCTGCCGTTCTTCTCCATGGTTGACCGCCGCCGCTCGCTGCATCAGCAGTTGATTGCCGCCGGGCGCGCGCAATTCCCGGCGTTGCTCAACACCGAGGTGCCGTACTGGAGTGAGATCGAGCGCATGAGCGTGCGGCGGGCACCGCTGCCCGCGAGCGCGCCGCACGGCGAGGCGACGCTCATCTACGCACAACTGTGGGCCGAGATCCGCGCGCGGCTCGAGCCTGTGACCCGCACCGGCGCGCTCCACCTCGCACCTGCCGGCCCGCAGGCGGTGCGCCCGCATTGATGCGGCCGCGCGCGCCCTCAGCGCGCGCAACTCGCAGCCGCCGGCGCTTCGCGCGGCTCGACCGCTGCGGACGCTGCCACCGGGTAGCCGGCAGCGATCCACGCATCCAGCCCGCCGCGCAGCGGTCGCACGCGCTGGAAACCGTGCCGCTGCAACAGGCGCGCCGCCTGTGCCGCCGAGGCTTCGTTCGGGCAGCTACAGTAGAAGACGATCTCACGCTCACGCGGCAGGCTCGCGAGGTGGTGCTCGACCTCCAGCGCCGGGACGTGCAGCGCGCCGGGAATGTGGCGCTGGTCGAGGCTCTGGGCGGTGTTGGTGCGCACGTCGACGACCACGGGCGGTGCCGCGCCGGCGAGCAGCGCCTGCAGCTCCTCGACGCCGATGCGCGCCAGCTCGAGCGCCGCGTAGAAGCGGCGGCGTTCCCACCACTTGAAGGCGATGTAAGCGCCGAGCAGCAGCGCGAGCAGCAGGACCGCCATGCTGCCGATGCCGACGAGACGCGGCAGCAGGCGTTCGATCTGCGGCCGCAGCACGACGCCGGCAAGCAGCGCGGCACCGATCCACAGCGCCGCTCCCAAGAGGCTCAGCAACGCAAAGCGCATGAAGCCCATGCGGGTGGCGCCGGCGAGGGGCGGGGCGATCATGGACAGGCCGGGAACGAACTTGGCGACCACCAGCGCCCCCGCGCCCCAGCGCTCGAAGCTGGACTGTGTCTGGCTGACGCACACATCCGGAGTCAGTGAAATCCGGCACAGGAGTTTCATGACGCGGCCGCCATAGAGTCGTCCGGCCAGGTACCAG
>DATHMN010000111.1:0-57346 GCA_035487135.1 Steroidobacteraceae bacterium
ATCGCCGCGCACCCGGGCAAACGGCGCCGCGCTGGCGCGCAGGCCGCGCGCGCGCGCAACCTCACCGCCGCGAGCGCCGCGGACGTGCAGACGCAGTGTGACCCGTGCAGCCACGCCCTGGGCCGCTGGGCTTGCGCGCAGGCCGTGCGCGCTCCGCAACTGGTGTGTATCAGTACCGCGCCCGCGCCGCCGCCGGGGCTGGCGCCGTTCGCCGCGCGCTTCCCGGAGCGCTACTTCCGCATCGCTGGCGGCGAGCAGCACGCGCTGACCTTCGCGGCGGGACTGGCCGCCGAAGGTCAGCGGCCGCTGGTCGCACTGAGCGCGAGCCTGCTGCAGCGTGGCTACGATCAGCTCATTCACGACATCGCGCTGCAGCGTCTGCCGGTGCTGCTGGTGCTCGATGGCAGCGGCTTGTCGGCGCCGCGCGCGCCACATCAGGGTGGCTACGCTTTGAGTTACCTGCGGTGCATTCCCGGCCTGTGCATCGCAGTGCCGGCCGATGCAGCAGACTGCGCGCGGCTGCTCGCTGCGGCCAGTGCGCTCGCCGGGCCGGCCGTCGTGCACCTGCCCGCCGCCAGCGGCCTCGCTGACACGGAGTCAGTGAGTGGGGGCGACGCGTCCGCGCGGCGCGCGGAGCTGCGGCGCGAGGGCCGCAGCGGACTCGCCCTGCTGGTGTTCGGAGCTCTGCTCGAGAGTGTCAGACGCACGGCCGAGCGCCTGGATGCGACACTGGTCAACATGCGCTTCGTCAAGCCGCTCGACGCGCAGCTCATCCGCAGCCTGTGCGTGCAGCACCATGCCTTCGTGACTATCGAGGAAAACGTGCTGGCGGGCGGCGCCGGCTCGGCGGCGGGCGAACTGCTCAGGGCGCAGCGGCGCGCGCCCGCGCTGCTGCATCTCGGCATGCCCGAGCGGGTCATCGAGCAGGGCACGTACGCCAATCGCCTCGCGGCCGCCGGACTGGATGCGGGCGGCCTGAGCACGAGCATCGAGCGTTGGTGGCACGCGCAACAGCAACAGCGCGTGGCAGCGGGCGCCTGAGGCGTCCTCAGTAACTGCGCGTCAGCAGCCAGGCCGCCAGCGCCCGCAGCGGCGCAGCGCGGGCGCCGAACGGCTCCAGTGATTCCAGCGCCTGCGCGTGCAGGGTGCGCATACGCTCCTGTGATGCGGGCACGCCCAGCACTGCCGGATGGGTCGGCTTGGCGCGCATGCTGTCGGCGCCGGCGGGTTTGCCCAGCGTGTCGACGTCACCCAGCACGTCGAGCAGGTCGTCCTTGATCTGAAAGGCCAGTCCGACCGGTGCCACAAAGCCCGCCAGGGCATCGTAGTAGCGCGCTTCCAGCCCCACCGCGCACGCGGCCGGCATCAGCACGCTGGCGCGGATCAACGCCCCGGTCTTGCGCGCGTGCATATCTTCGACTTGATGGATCGCGAGCTGCTGTCCCTCTACCGCCAGGTCGATCGCCTGGCCCCCGGCCATGCCGAACGTGCCGCTCGCCTCCCCCAGCAGACCGATCAGACGCAGCCGCGTTGCCGGGGCAGCCGCGAGCGAGGCATCACTGGCCAGAACCTGGAACGCCAGCGACTGCAATGCGTCGCCGGCCAGAATGGCGGTCGCCTCGTCGTAGGCCTTATGGCAGGTCGGGCGCCCGCGCCGCAGATCGTCATCGTCCATGGCCGGCAGGTCATCGTGCACCAGCGAGTACACGTGCACGAATTCGATTGCACAGGCGATCGCCTCCACCTCCGCCTCGGAAATTCCCAGCGTGCGGGCGGTGGCGAACACCAGGGCCGGACGGATGCGCTTGCCGCCGCCGAGCGAGCTGTAGCGCATGGCCTGGTGGAGTCGTGCGGGTACCACGTCGGCCGCCGGCAGGCGCGCGGCCAGCGCCGTCTCCATGCGTGCCTGCCACGACTTCAGCAACGCCGGAAAAGCCTCGTGCTCCTCGTCCGCGGATACGGCGGGTGTCGCGGCAAGTCGTTTCACGGCGGCCGGCTCGAGCCTGGCATTACTCAACGCGATCGACTTCGGCGCTCCGTGCGGCGCGGCCGACCGCGGACAACGGTACCGCGACAGTGCGCGGCGCACGCTGCTGGTAGGTCACGGCGGGATTGGGCGCCATCGGTCCGGCGGTGCGCGGCCCGCGCAGCGATACGGCCAGTGCCTTGAGCGGATGGCTGAAGGCGTCATTGACGGCCGTGCCTTCGAAGCCGCAGTGCGCCATGCAGTTGTCGCACGCCGGGTTACGCCCGACCCCATACGCCTCCCAGTCGGTCTCCTCCATGAGCTCGCGGAAGGTGTCAGCATGGCCTTCATCGGTCAGCAGGTAACAGGGGCGCTGCCAGCCGAAGATATTGAAGGTCGGGGTGCTCCACGGAGTGCACTGGTACGCCTGATTGCCGGCGAGGAAGTCCAGGAACAGGCTGGAGTGGTTGAATGCCCAGCGCCGCCGCTCGCCGCCCGCGGCCGGCAGTCGTCCGCGCTTGAAGATCTCGCGGAAGAGATTTTTGCTGGCGTTGCGCCCGAGAAACACGTCCTGGCGCGGCGCATGCTGGTAGCTGTAGCCGGGGGAAACCGTGATTCCCTCGATGCCGAGCGTCATCGCCTCATCGAAGAAGGCCGCGACGTCATCCGGACTCTCACCGCTGAACAGCGTGCAGTTGACGGTCACGCGGAACCCGCGCGAGCGCGCCAGACGGATCGCGGCGACCGCCTTGTCGAACACGCCTTCCTGACAGACCGACTCGTCGTGGCGCTCGCGGCTGCCGTCCAGATGGATCGAAAAGGTCAGATAGGGCGAGGGCCGGTACTCATCGATGTGCTTGGGAAGCAGGATCGCGTTGGTACACAGATACACGAAGCGGCGGCGCGCGACGATGCCGGCCACCAGCTCGGGCATTTCCTTGTGGATCAGCGGTTCACCGCCGGGAATGGAGACCATCGGCGCACCGCATTCATCGACGGCGCGCAGTGCGTCCGCCACGCTCAGCCGCTTCTGCAGAATCTCCTTGGGATAGTCGATCTTGCCGCAGCCGGCGCACGCCAGGTTGCACTGGAACAGCGGCTCGAGCATCAGCACCAGCGGATAACGCTTAATGCCGCGCAGCCGTTGCCCGGCGATGTAGCGCCCGACACGGTACGCCTGAATCAGTGGTACGCCCAAAAACGCCTCCTACTCACAAAGCCTGCAGCTCGGCGCGATGATCGCGCCAGATCTGCTCCCACTCCAATCGGAACCACGGGGTGAATCGCTCTGCCCCGAATTGCGAAAGCTCCACCGCCAGGGCCTGTGGGCTGATCCAGCGCCAGGCGTGTACCTCGCGCGGATTGCTCCTGACCGGCTGGTCCGACCGGCCCACGTATACCGAGCATAACTCGCGCTCGCCGGCCGCGTCATCGAACTGGGCCTGATACTGGAATTTGAACAGAAACCGCAGCGGGCAGGCCAGCCCCAGTTCCTCCCGCAGGCGGCGCTGGGTGGCCGCTTCCAGTGTCTCCGCCTGGCGCGGGTGGCTGCAGCAGCTGTTGGACCAGTACAGCGGCCAAAGCCGTTTGCTCGCGGCCCGCTGCTGCAACAGGAGCTCGCCGCGCTCATTGAAGATCAGCAGCGAGAAGGCGCGGTGCAGCACCCCGCTGCCGTGGTGGCAGGCGCGTTTGCCGAGATAGCCGACTTCGCGATCCGCGGTGTCGACCAGGATCAGTAGCTCGGAATCGCAATGGTCCTGATAGGTCATGCTGCGCCCGGTCAGGCGAAACGCAGCGGCAACTTGCACATACAGCCACTCCTTGCGACGGCCAGCGTATGCAAGCCGGAGGTACCATCGGAAACGGGCGCCAACAGCGCGCGCGGAAGCACGGGTGCGGCATGATAGCCGAACTGCCCGCCGCTGCCACGCGGACGGCAGCTGGGCGGTGCCCGCTGCCTCGCCCCCCGCGCATGAACGATTCTTCATGAACCAGCGTCACAGCGGCGCTGCCTCATGGCTCAGGATGAGCTCGGCGAGGCGTCCTGCAGAGCTGCGCCGGTCGTCGGCAGCGGCGGCCTGACCCTGCTTCAGGGGCAATCCTGCCGCAAGCCGCGTCGAGCGAATTCACAGAGTGATGACGGCACGGCCGGTCACCGTGGCGCCGCGCAGTGCGGCCAGCACGTCGTTGATCTCGGTCAGCGGGGCCGTGCGTGTCTGCGCACGCACCCGGCCTTCGGCGGCGAACTGCAGTGCCTCGGCGAGGTCTTTGCGCGTCCCGACGATCGAGCCGCGCAGGGTGATTCGCTTCAGCACCACTTCCAGAATCGGCGTCGCGAACGAGTCGGGCGGCAGCCCGATCAGGACCACGGTGCCGCGGCGGCGTGCCAGGCGCAGTGCCTGCGCGAAAGCTGCGGGCGCTGCCGCTGTGACCAGCACGCCGTGCGCCCCACCGCCGGTCGCGCCCATGAACTCCTTGGCGACACCCGCGGCGCCCGCATCAAACACCAGGTCCGCGCCGAGTGCACGCGCCAACGCCAGCTTTTCCTCCGACACGTCAAGTGCAGCGACGTGCAGCCCCATCGCGCGGGCGTACTGTACGGCGAGGTGCCCGAGGCCGCCGACGCCCACGACCGCGAGCCACTCCCCGGCACGCGCTTCTGTTTCCCGGATGCCCTTGTAGGTCGTGACGCCGGCGCACAGGATCGGCGCGAGCGCGGTGAAATCGCCGCCCGGCGGCAGGCGCGCGACGTAATCGGCCTGGCCGAGGGCATACTCGGCGAACGTGCCATCGACGCTGTAACCGCTGTCGCGCTGGTGCGGGCAGAGGGTTTCCCAGCCGCCGACGCAGTATTCACAGCGCCCGCAGGTATCGTGCAGCCAGGCGATGCCCACCGGGTCGCCTTCCTTGAGATGGCTGACGCCGGCGCCGCGCGCCGCCACGACCCCCGCTCCCTCGTGGCCGGGAATGAAACCGAGGTTCGGCTTCACCGGCCAGTCGCCATCCACGATGTGCAGATCGGTGTGGCAGACGCCGCTGGCGTGAATTCTGACCAGCACCTCGCCCGCGCCGGGGGTGGGGACCGGCACTTCCTCGATCGCCAGTGGCTGACCGAACGCGCGCAGCACGGCCGCCTGCATGGTCTTCGCCATCGAATGCTCCGCCAGCGCGTGCGCTGCACGCGGCGGCGCCATGGTGACACGGGGCAGGCGCGTGGCGCACGGCCCCGGTCCCCGCGTGCGCTACTGGTCCGTCGGCCAGGCCGCCTGACCGCTCTTGGCGCGGCTGACGGCGCTGACGCGCCAGGCCGGGGCCGCGGCGATGCGCCGCGGACCGATGGCGGTATAAGCCTGCCCGAGAACCAGACCAGCGGCGCGTTGGTTGACGACCGCGGCACTCGCATCGATCAACAGCGATGTGCCAGTGCGTGTCAGCAATGTGAGCTGCGAGCCGTGCACTGCGAGCAGCGTGCCGGTCGCACGACTCAGGCTGTCCGCAAGCCGGTCGCTGGGTGGCGCCACTGCCAGCGCGGGTGCCGTGCCGTTCGCGCCGAATATCATGAGCGATTGGTAGGCCGCGACGTAGACCTTGCCGTTGGCCACGACCGGTACGACGTTGGCATTGCCGCCTCCATTGGGCCAGCTGCCGGCCGGAGCTGAGTACAGCAGCGCCAGGGTCGCATTCTTCGCGGTCGCGGCGAAGGCGTACAGAGTCAGCACCGGGGGTGTCGTGCTCGGGCGGCCCACCGCCCAGAGGATCTGGCTGCCCGGGCGGCGGTTCTGCGAGGAAACCACGGTGAAGAAACCCGGATCCTGTGCCGAGGGCGCAATGCTCGAGGTGCTCGACTCGGCCACCAGCGCCGGCGCGGGATTGGTCGCGACCGTCCAGGTCTGCAACACCCCGCCCGCTGAGGTGACCACGCGGCCGACGCCGTCGGAGCCGAGGAAGTAGGTGGGCCCGCACCAACAGCCACCGCCGAGCTGGGTCATGCCGATGGCGCTGCCGAGGCTGTTCTGGTCGAGCAGCCACAGCCGCCCGTCCTTGGAGACGATCGTGGCCAGCTGGGCGCCGCCGGGCTGTGGCGGCAGGATCAGCACGCCCGAGGCGCCGAGATCGGCATCGTCAATGTCCATCTGAAAGACGTTCGAGGGAGTGAACACGCCGGTGCGCGTCGCAAGCGTCGGCATTACGCCGATGACACTCTCCTGCACATGGGTCGTGCCGTCATAGGTCGTTTGCGTCGGACAGGCCTCGGGCGAGACGTAGAAGTTGCAGTCGGAGTTGCCGGTGGCAAAGAAGATGTCCGTGCCGTTGCTGGCGAGTCCATAGCCCGACATCCACACCGAGCTGAGAAAATAGTTCGTGGGCGAGGTCGCCTGAGTATCGTCCAGCTGGTTGCTGGCGAGCGGTTTCAGCTTTGCCGCTGACCAGCCGAGCACCCAGCCGCGCGAGTAGTTGGCATCGAAATCACAGAAGCTGCCGAAGCCGGCGTAGACATTGCCAGCAAATTCCATCATCGCCGGCCGCTGCCGCTGATAGGTCGCGTTGAAGGTCTCAGTCGTGCCGTCGGTCAGCGTGTGAGTGGCACTGACAGTGACCGGGGGAACCGCATCGGTCAGCGTCGCCAGATTGAGCGCATGCAGCTCGTAACTCGGCGGCATGCCGTTCAGGTAGGCGATCACATAGAGGCGCTGGCGGGCGAGGTCGATGACCGGCGTGCCATCGATCCCCACGTTGTTGCCATTGTTGCCGCAGCCGAGCGGTGTCGGCACGGGTGCGCCCAGGTTGGTGGACAGCAGCACCTGGCCGGAGTCCGCGTCGATGGCATACACCGAGTTGCTCTCGGTGACCACGTACACCACGTCGTGCACCCCGCCGGCGATCGTCTCACCGGGCACGAGCAGCGGCTGCGAATCCACCTGGTCGTCGAGCGGCACGGTCGCGAGCACCCCGAAGCTCGCCGGGAAGGCGGAGGCACTCAGCTGCGTTTCCTGGTTGTTCCAGCCAGTGCGCTCGTTGTTGTAATGGTAGGTGGTCACGGCGATGGGCGCGCCGCTGGCGGCAAGCGTAAGCTCGTTGCCGCAAATGAGTCCCACGAGGGTGATCAGGCTGGCGAAGAGCAGCCGTAAACGGCGGGCGACGGTGTTCATCGATGTCCCTTTGCGGCCGTTGCACGTGCACCCGAAGGGCGCCGCTGGCCACGATTTCTGTGTAGTTATTCGACAGTACCGGGTCACTCTCGGGTGAACGCAGCACCTTGCAGTTGCTGCCGCAAAATAGCACCGCGCGAGCGCCAGCGTCGAGCCTGCCGCGGCAGCCGCCGAGGCCCTGATGTCGTGGCGCGATTATGTCGTCTACAGTGATCTGCGCTGCAGCACAGCACGAGGGGGTGGGGGGTGACTGACATCAGGCCGCTGAGGGCGAGTGATCGCGCGCAGTGGAGCGTGCTGTGGCACGGCTACCTGCGCTTCTACCGGGCCAGCCTGAGTGACTCGGTCACGGACGCCACCTTCGCGCGGCTGATTGACACCCACTCCCAGCCCTACGCCCTGGTGGCCGAACGCGACGGTGCGCTGACGGGCTTCGTCCATTATCTCTTTCACCGCTCGACCTGGGCCGTGGCCGACAGCTGCTACCTGGAGGATCTGTTCGTCGATCCGGCGGCCCGCGGTGACGGCGTCGGCCGAGCGCTGATCCACGCCGTATACGCGGCAGCCGACCGCGCCCGGGCGGCCACGGTCTATTGGCTCACCCAGGAGTTCAATGCCCCCGGGCGGGCGCTCTACGACACGCTGGCGCGGCGCACTTCATTCATCCGCTATGAGCGCTAAAAGCCCGGCAGCGACCGACCCGGCACGAGCGCGGCGCCAGCGCGGCCCACGCACGAGCTAGTCGCATGGGCGAGCGGCATTTTAAATTCTGGCCGGCGCATGCCCTGCACCACCTCGATACGCCGGCGACCAATCTCTTCTATAACCTGGAAGTCGCCGCGCGCCGCTGGCCGGACAAGCCTGCGCTGATCTTCTACGACAACCCGCTCAGCTTCGCGCAACTGCACCGCGAGGCCGAACACCTGGCCGGATATCTGCAGCAGCGCTGCGGCGTGCAGCAGGGCGATCGCGTGCTGCTGTTCGCGCAGAACTGTCCGCAATTCGTCATCGGCTACTACGCCATCCTGCGTGCCAACGCCGTGGTCGTGCCGCTCAACCCGATGTCGGTGGGTGCAGAGCTGCGGCGCATCTGCGCCGATGCCGGCGCGCGCGTTGCGATCCTCGCCCAGGAGCTCTACCCGCGCGCTGCAGCGCTGCTCGCTGACCAGGAACTCGAGCAGGTGATCGTCGCCGCCTATGGCGACTATCTGCAGTGCCCGACCGATCTGGCGGTGCCCGACTGGGTCGCAGCGCCGCGCCAGCCACTCGCCGCAGCCGGCATCACCCCCTGGCACGAGGCGCTCGCGGCGCGCCTGATTCCCGGCGCACTCACATCCGGTCCCGACGACCTGTGCGTCATGCCCTACACCTCCGGCACCACCGGCGAGCCGAAGGGCTGCAGGCACACGCACCGCACCACCATGCACACCGCGGTCGCCTCATTGGCATGGTTCGCGGTGCCGCCGGAGGTGACCATGCTGGCAGTGGCACCCCTGTTTCATGTCGCCGGCATGCAGGGCAGCATGAACGGGCCGATTTTCTTCGGTAACACCATGGTGCTGATGTCACGCTGGGATCGGCAGGTCGCAGCACAGTGCGTAGAGCGCTACCACATCAACAGCTGGACCGCTGTGCCGACCATGGTGCAGGACTTCTTTGCCAACCCGCAGATCGAGCAATTCGACCTGTCGTCGATCCGCCGTCTGAGTGGCGGCGGCGCGGCCATGCCGGAAGCGGTGGCCGCACGGCTGGAGCAGCGTGGCATCCCCTTCTGCGAGGGCTACGGCCTGTCCGAGACCATCGGCGCCACCCACATCAATCCGCCCGCGCATGCCAAGAAGCAGTGTCTGGGTGTGCCGATCTACGGCGTGGATTCGCGGGTGGTCGATCCCGAGTCGCTCGCGGAGCTGCCGCCGGGCGAGGTCGGTGAGATCGTCATCCACGGGCCGCAGGTCTTTCGCGGCTACTGGAACAAGCCCGAGGAGAGCGCCCGCGCGCTGGTCGAGATCGACGGCAAGCGCTTTCTGCGCACCGGCGACCTGGCGCGTACCGATGAGGAAGGCTATTTTTTCATGGTCGACCGCCTCAAACGCATGATCAATGCCTCGGGCTTCAAGGTATGGCCGAGCGAAGTGGAGAACTCGATGTACGCACATCCGGCTGTGCTCGAGGCCTGTGTCATCGGCAAGCAGGACCCCTATCGCGGCGAGACCGTGAAAGCCTTCGTGGTCGCGCGGCCCGAATGGCACGCGCGCATCGATGAGGCGACTCTCATCGCCTGGTGCCGCGAGAACATGGCGGCTTACAAGGTGCCGCGCGTGATTGAATTCGTCACTGCTCTGCCGAAATCCGGCAGTGGCAAGATCGAGTGGCGCGCGCTGCAGGACCAGGAAGCGCGCAAGTGATCGGCGCGCTCGCGGCCAGCGTATGGATCTGAGTTACACGCCAGAGGAAGAGGCGTTCCGCACGCAAGTGCGCGCCTTCCTCAGCGCAGAACTGCCGGCGCAGCTGCGTGACAAGACACGGCTCGGCGTGCGTCTCACGCGCGCCGACATGCTCGGCTGGCAGAGAATCCTGCATCGCCGCGGCTGGGGCGCCGGCATGTGGCCGCAGCGCTTCGGCGGCGCCGGCTGGAGCGTCGTGCAGCAGTTCATCTTCGAAGAGGAATGCGCCCTCGCCGGCGCACCACCGCAGCTGCCGTTCTCGATCCGCATGGTGGCGCCGGTGCTCATGGCCTTCGGCAGCCGCGCGCAGCAGGATTACTTCCTGCCGCGCATCCTCGCCGGCGAGGACTGGTGGTGCCAGGGTTACTCCGAGCCGGGCTCGGGCTCCGATCTGGCCTCGCTGCGTACCAGCGCGCTGCGGCGGGGTGATCACTACCTGGTCAACGGTCAGAAGACCTGGAACACGCTCGGTCAGCATGCGGACTGGATCTTCTGTCTGGTGCGAACCGATGCCAGCGGGCGGCCCCAGCAGGGCATCTCCTTCCTGCTGATCGAGATGAAGAGCCCGGGGGTGAGCGTGCGCCCGATCATCACCCTGGATGGCGAGCACGAGATCAACGACGTGTTCTTCGACAACGTGCGCGTGCCGCTCGACAACCTGGTCGGCGAGGAGAACAAGGGCTGGACCTACGCGAAATTCCTGCTCGGGCACGAGCGCACCAACAACGCCGCCATCGGCATGTGTAAGCGCGGTGTCGAGGCTTTGAAGCGCCTCGCGGCCAGCCGTCAGGCCAACGGCCGCGCGCTGCTCGAGGATGCGCGCTTCCGCGACCGCATCGCGGCGGTGGAACTCGAGGTGCAGGCGCTCGAGATCACCAATCTGCGGGTGCTGTCGGGCCTGGCCCACGAGCAGCGCAGCCCCGGGCCGGAGGCCTCGCTGCTGAAGATCAAGGGTTCCGAGATCCTGCAGACGCTCGCCGAGCTGAAGATGCACGCACTCGGGCCGGATGCCCTGCCCGAGCTGGCCGCGGCCGCGGAAGCCGAGTGGCACGCCTCAGCGCTGTTCGGCGCGCACTACCCGCGCGACGTGCAGCCGCTTTCCGGCCAGTACTTCAACCAGCGCAAGACCACCATCTACGCCGGCTCGAACGAGATCCAGCGCAACATCATCGCCAAGATGATTCTCGGCCTCTGAGGACCGGCGGCATGGACTTTCGTTACAGCGAGGAACAGCAGGCGCTGCAGGACACGCTGCAGCGGCTGAGCGCGCGCGAATACAGCTTCGAGCAGCGGCGTGCGTTCAGCCGTGCCGAGCCCGGCTACTCGCTGCAGGCGTGGCGCGAGTTCGCAGCGCTCGGAGTGCTGGCGCTGCCGCTGCCGGAGGAATTCGGCGGACTGAACGGCAGCGGGATCGATGTCATGGTGGTGATGGAGCAGATGGGCCGCGCGCTCATGCTCGAGCCGTACCTGAGTACTGTCGTCCTGTGCGGCGGCATCCTGCGCGATGCCGCCGCTGCCGCGCTCCAGCAGCGGCTGCTGCCGCAGATCGCCGCGGGCGAGACGCAACTGGCGCTGGCTGCGTATGAAGCTGCGGGCCG
This sequence comes from Steroidobacteraceae bacterium, assembly GCA_035487135.1. Classification (GTDB taxonomy): domain Bacteria; phylum Pseudomonadota; class Gammaproteobacteria; order Steroidobacterales; family Steroidobacteraceae; genus 13-2-20CM-66-19. The sequence goes on from DATHMN010000111.1 coordinate 11,159, forward strand.
CTACGAGCTACAGCACGTCGACTGCCGCGCGACGCGCAGCGGCGATGGCTGGCGCCTGAGCGGCCGCAAGGCGGTGGTGCTCGATGCGCCGACGGCCAACTATTTCCTGGTCTCGGCGCGCACGGCAGGCGCCGTGACGGATGCGCAGGGCATCTCGCTGTTCCTGGTGCCGCGCGAGGCCGCCGGATTGACCCTGGAGGGCTACCGCACCCAGTCCGGCGGGCGCGCCGCGGATCTCGAGCTGCGTGAGGTCTGCGCCGATGCGCTCATCGGCCCCCCCGATCAGGCGCTCGCGATCATCGAGAACGGGGTCGACTGGGCGCTGGCGGCGCTGTGCGCCGAAGCGCTCGGCATCATCACGCTGCTGAACGAGGCGACCCTGGCCCATCTGAAGTCGCGCAAACAGTTCGGCGTGCCCATCGGCACCTTTCAGGCACTGCAGCACCGCATGGCGGACATGTACGTCGCCGCCGAGCAGGCGCGCTCGATGACGATCAGCGCGGCGCTGCAGGCCGGCGCGCCGCAGACGGTCACACGCCGTCGCGCGTTAGCCGGTGCCAAGGCCTACGTCGGGCGCGCCGCGCGTTTCATCGGCCAGCAGGCGGTGCAGCTGCACGGCGGCATGGGGCTGGTGGACGAGTTCATCGTCGGTCACTGCTTCAAGCGCCTGACGATGATCGATCTCACCTACGGGGACGCCGACTTCCACTTCGGCCGCTTCAGCGACAGCATGCCGCGGCCGGCGCCCGCCGGCCCGTGAGCTCAGGACGGACCGGAGTCCGCCAACGGACGCGCGCGTGAGGCCCACCACAGCAGGCCCGCCGAGTAGGCGCAGTAGTACGCCGCCAGTGCCCCGAACAGCAGCATGGTGAGCGGCGTCAAGCCGTTGCCCGCCGGGGCCGTAAACCCACTGCCCGCGAAACGCCACACCAGCCGCACCACCAGCAGCACCGAGAGCGCAACGCCGATGTGTAGGTTCGGCGTATAGAAGCGGCCCTCGGCGGTCACCTCAAAGCGCGTGAGCCGCAGCCCGAGGAAGGCGAGTACGACTCCGAGCACGATGCCGACCAGCAGGTAGCTGTTCTCGCGCGGCTGGGTGTGCGGTGCCAGTGCCAGCAGGCCGAGCAGCAGCGGCAACACCACCAGCGTCACCACGCTGCGCGCGCGCCCCAGGGGTTGCCGCCCGATCAGCCGGCGCACGCGCGCCTGCATCCGCCAGGCGATGAGCGCCACGAACGCGATCGTCAGGACGATATGCAACAGCTGCGGTGACACGCCGCCACTCTAGCGGTTGGCGCTGCGTCCCACATCTGTCAGTGCGCGGCAGCCGAACCGGGCAGCTGCCAGTTCAGCCAGACGCTCACCAGGCGCAGGCTGAGGCAGGCGATGCCACCGGCGAGCGCAGCCGTGGTGGCCGACAGGCGCAGCCGCCGGCACACCACCAGCACCACCGCGCCAAACAGCGCCGCGGTGGCATAGACATCGACCCGCAGAATGGCCGGCACCTGTGCCAGGAGAACATCGCGCAGCGTGCCGCCGCCCACCGCCGTGATCGTGCCGAGGAGGATCGCACTCAGCGGGTGGATGCCGGCGTCGAGCGCCTTGGAGGTCCCGGCGACCGCGAACAGCGACAGCCCGGCGGCGTCCAGCGTGACCAGCAGGCTGCGCGGGATCTGCAGGTATGGATCGATGAGGAAGGCGAGCAGCGCAGCCGTGAATGCCGTCACCGGGTAGCTCCAGCCGCGCAGCGCACTCGGCGGCAGCGCGCCCATCAGCACGTCGCGCATCACGCCGCCACCGAGGGCAGTCGCGAACGCCAGCACCATGTCGCCGAACAGGTCGAGGTGCGCGGCGAGTGCCGCCAGGCTTCCCTCCAGAGCGAAGACAAAGGTGCCGGCCAGATCTGCACTCACGACCACCGGATGCTGCCAGCCGCGGCCGGTGCGCAGCGGGTGGTGCGGCGCTGATTCGTTCATCCCTTGGCGGCCCCTGCCGGCGAGTGCGGCGCAGGCATTCTCGGGCCACTCGCCCGGCGGCGCCAGCACGCGTGCTAGGCTAGCGCGCGCGAGCAATTGGGAGGCCCGGTGCCGGGCGCAGCACTTCAGTCAACGGATGCTCTGAACGCGCGCCGGCTGTTCTCCACGGCGGCGGTCATCGCCGCGGCGACGATCTTCGGGCTGACCTATAGCCTGTCCGCGCCACTCATTGCGCTCGATCTGGACAAGCGCGGCTTCTCCGAGACTTTCATCGGTGCCAACGCCGCCATGCACGCGGTCGGCGTGCTGCTGATCGCGCCGCTCCTGCCGCGGCTCGCCGCCCGCTTGGGCGCGCGGCGCCTGACGCTCGCTGGTCTGGCCTTGAGCGCGCTGGTGCTGCTGGCCTTTCCCTACGCGCCGTCGGTGTACTGGTGGTTTCCATTGCGACTGCTGCTCGGTGTGGGGGCGGAGGCGCTGTTCGTCATGTCCGAGACCTGGACCAACGAGTTATGCAGCGAACAGGCGCGCGGCCGCACGATGGCGCTGTATACCGCCGCGCTGTCTCTCGGCATGGTGTGCGGACCCAGCGTGCTGTCGGCGATCGGCCCGGGGCGCGACGCCTACCTGATCGGCGCCGCCGTCAGCGCGCTCGCGATCGTGCTGGTGGCGCTGCCGTGGGTGATCGCACCGCCGCGCTTCGAGCCGACCGGCTCGAACCCGCTGCGCTATATGCGGCTGGCGCCGATCGCCATGGCGACCACGGTGCTGAATGCCGCCATCGAAACGGCGGGATTGTCGTTCATCGCGCTGTATGCCGCCGGCCAGGGCTGGTCCGAGCAGCGCGCGATGCAGCTCATCTCCACGCTCATGCTCGGAGCGATCGTGCTGCAGCTGCCCATCGGCTGGATCGCCGACCGGGTCGATCGCCGGCGCCTGGCGCTGGCGCTCGCGGGGCTCTCGGCGGCCGGCGCCCTGCTATGGCCCTACGTGCTGCAGCAGGGCTGGCTCACCTTCGCCGTGATCTTCGTGTGGGGCGGCTTGTTCGTCGGCATCTACACGGTGATGCTGGCCATGGTCGGCGCGCGTTACCGCGGGGGCGAGCTGGTGGGTATCTACGGTGCGATGGGATTTGCCTGGGGCGCAGGTGCGCTCATCGGGCCGTCTGTGGCCGGGGTAGCCATGCGCTGGAACGCGCTGTTCGGCCTGCCGGGTTTCGTCGCCGCGTCCTGCGGCCTGTTCGCGCTCTACATGTGGAGCTCGCGGCGCGCGACCTGAAGCCATGATCCGTCTCACGCTGCTGCTGCTCGGTCCCGACTTCATCCGCACGCGCTGGCATCTGCTCGCGCTCATCGGCGTGGCGTGGGCCGCCTTTGGAGCGGCAATCTTCGTCGATGCCCTGGACGGGGCGGTTTGGTTCCCGGTGCATGTCTTCGGCTACCTCTTGATCCTGGAAGCCCTGGTGACGCTGATGGCGACCACCTCTCATCTCGGCACGCGCACGGTGCTGCGCAAGACGCGCGGCGCGGTGTTCCTCGTCATGGGTCTTTTGATCATCGATCCGCACCGTGCGGCGGAATTCATCCTGGCGCTGTTGTTCGGTATTCTCATCGGCGTCGACGGCTTGCTGCGGATCAGCGCGGCGTGGGTGGTGCGCTTCCCCGGCTGGCTGGCCTCGCTGTGCATGGGCGTGCTGGAACTGGCTTTCGCAGTCTTCATGATCGAACCGTATCCGACCTTCTATGCCGGCACAGTGCCGTACTGCGTGGGCGTGGCGTTGTTTCTCTCCGGCCTCGGCACACTGCTGCTCGCGCTGCGTCTGCGCCGCCTGCCGGCCAACCTGTCGCTCGCCGTGCTGTTCGCGCGCAACCAGTCCCCGGGCGAATACCTGGCGGGCGACAGTACGCTCGCAGCGCCGCTGCCGGCAGCGGCGCTGCGCGCCCCGCTCGTGGTGCACGTGTGGACGCCGACCGCTTCGGCGAAGGATGTGCTGCCGCAACCGCTGATCGATCGCTATGTTGCTGCCGTGGATGCCAACGGCGTCATCTCCACCGGGCACGCAGCTCTCGAGGTGGCCCCGGATCTGTACATCAGCCATTACCCGGCGCAGGAGATCGAGCATTCGCCGGATGACTTCCGCGCGCTGCTGCGGGCCTCCAAAGCCAACGATGTGCCGGGGCGCTTTCAACCCGCCTACGCCATCGAGGCCGCCGGCTGGTGCGACTCCAGCGCACGCGTGCTGTTCGAGCGCTACGATGTGGCGCGCCTGCGCGCCTTCTGGGGCCACTATCGGCAGGACACCACCTACAACCTCACCAATCGCAACTGCTCGAGCACGGTGGCGGCGGCACTCGAATCGGCGCTCGAGGGCACCCTGGGCGCCGGGCGCGGATTGGCAACCTTCCTGCGCGCGCTGGTGAATCCCGAACTGTGGGTCGCCGCGCAGTTGCGCCGCCACGCCGAGTCCATGGCCTGGACGCCCGGCCTGGTGCTCGACTACGCGCGCGCGCTGCGCGTGGCGATCGAACCTCCGCCGCTCGGCGTGGTCACCCTCACCACGCTCACCATGAACCTGGTGCGTGCCGCGCGCGCGCGGCGGGAGTCGCTGGCGCGCATCCGGGCACGCAGCGCCGGCAAGACGCCGGCGGGTGAGCCATGATCCGCCTCGCACTGCTGCTGCTCGGTCCGGACTTCATCCGCACCCGCTGGCCGCTGCTCGCGCTGGTGGCGGCACTGTGGGCGGCCCTGGGCATCGCCATCCTGATCGATTCGTTCCGTGGCGTGGTGTGGTTCCCGACGCACCTGCTCGGCTACCTGCTGATCCTGGAGGCGCTCATCACGCTGGTGGCGACCACCTCGAACCTCGGCACCCAGACGGTGCTGCGCAAGGGCCGCGGCGTCGCGTTCATCATGATCGGCCTGCTGATCATCGACCCCCATCCGGTCTCGGATCTCATTCTCGCGCTGCTGTTCGGTCTGCTGTTTGCAGTCGACGGTGGACTGCGCATCAGCGCCGCCTGGGTGGTGCGCTTCACTCACTGGCCGGCGGCGCTGCTGGTCGGCCTGCTGGAGATCGCCGCCGCGATTCTCATCCTGGCGCCGCATCCGCTGGTGTACGCCGCCACCGTGCCGTTCTGCATCGGCGCCGGTCTCACGCTCTCGGGGCTCGGCACCTTGCTGCTGGCGCTGCGGCTGCGCAGCCTGCCAGCGAACGTGCTGCTGTCGCTGCTGCTGTCGCGCGGTCACACCATGGACATTCTGATGACACCCGCGCTCAGGGCGGCCGCCGCCGGACCCGCACCGCTCACGGTGCACGTGTGGACGCCGGTGGGCTCGGCCGAGGAAGTCGTGCCGCAGCCGCTGGTGGATCGCTATATCGCCGCCGTCGATGCTCACGGGGTCATCTCCACCGGGCACGCGGCACTCGAAGTGGCGCCTGATCTGTACATCAGTCACTACCCGGCACAGGAGATCGATCATTCGCCGGATGACTTCCGCGCGCTGCTGCGCGCCAGCGCCGAGAACAATGTCGCGGGGCGCTTTCAGCCGAGCTACGCCATCGAGTCTTCCGGCTGGTGTGTCTCCACGGAGCGCGTGCAGTTCGAACGCTACGACAGCACGCGGCTGCAGACCTTCTGGGGCGTGTACAGCCAGGACCCGACCTACAACCTCACCAACCGCAACTGCTCGAGCACGGTGGCGGCGGCGCTGGAATCAGCCCTGGAAGGCTCGCTCGGGCGCCGCGGGCCGACGCTCGCCGCCTTCCTGAGTGCCTTGTGCAATCCGGAACTGTGGGTCGCTTCGCAGCTGCGCAAGCACGCCGAGGCCATGGCCTGGACGCCCGGTCTGGTGCTCGATTACGCACGCGCGCTGCGGGTGGCGATCGATCCGCCGCCGCTCGGACTGGTGACGCTGAGCAGCCTCACGATGAACACTTTCAGGGGGCTGCGCGCGCGCCGCGCGTTCATCAATCAGGTGCGCGCGCGCGCCACCGCGGCCCGCGCCGCGGCCAAGGTCGCCAGCAAGGGCGCCGGCCGGGATCAGGCTGCCTCAGGACCGCCCTGAAGTCGCGCCTCAGCGAAACGTATAGAGCAGCGAGCCGAGCCAGGTGGTCTGTGCGCGCGCCGCGGTGAAGGGACTGTGTGCGGCGTCGTTCTGCAGGTGCGCGACGGTCACGTCCAGGCCGAGCGCCCAGCGACGCGAGAGTTGATAGCCGGCGATTGCCTCGGCGTAGACATCCGACACTCCCGCGTGCGCCTGGTACTCGGGCAGCCCGGAGAGTGCGCTCTGCGCGGCCGAGACCGCGAAAAACGCGCGCATGTAGCGGCGGTCCGACCAGCTGACGCCGGGACCAAGGCTGACGAAGCCGCGCGCGGTCAGTGGCAGCAGCAGCTCCACGTGCGCCTGTGCGACCGTCCCCTCATCATGCCCGCCGATATCGGTCGCAGCCTCGACCCCGCCCGACAGCCACGCCGCGAGCCGCGGCTCGAAGAACAGCTTGAAGCGTGGCGTGGTCGAGACATCGCCCAGATGGCTGAGGAGCGCGGAGTCCTTCGCCAGGCGCTCGGTGAAATCCCACTCGATGGCGGCGCCCGCCTGGGTGTTGTCATGGTTGTAAGCGTACACACCGAGCAGGTCGGTGCCACTGATGTACAGCCAGTCGTGATATTGCGCCTCGATGTCCGGCAGCGCGAAGGTGCGCTGGCTGCGCGCCCCCGGGTAGCTTGGCGTGATCTCGACTGCCGGCCCGAACGCCAGGCTATAGGAAGACGCAGCGTCCTCGGCGCGCGACACGGACAGCCCGCCCAGCAGGGCGAGCGACAACAATGCAACGCGCGCTCCCTGCTCCATGGGTGTCTTTGGTTCGATCGCGGCCGGCTTTAGCGGCGATGATGCTAGAGAATCATCGGCACAGCGGCAACCGCTGCGCGGAACGCCAGCTGGCAGTGGAATTTGCCAGTGTGCGCGGCTTCTGTTATCCCGTCGCATGTCAGGGACAGTGCAGACAGCGACCCCTCATGGAATCAGCGCAACCGCCGCCCGGCTCCGCCGCGCTCCCCCGGGCATGCACGCCCGGAGTGCACGCCGCTTGAGCATGTCGAGCAGCGCGCCCGAGGAGGCGTACCGCGGGGCGCTCGCGGCCTACCTGGCGCACGGCGGCCGGGCGCCGCTCGAGCACGGTGTGGAACTCGGGCGCGCAGCGCTCGCCCGTGGCAACACACTGGCGCAGCTGGTGGCGCAGCACCGCAGCGCGCTGCTCGCCATCGCAGCGGCGGATGCCGGCGCGGCAGACTCACTCGCCGCGCTCGACTTCCTCGGTGCCGCGCTCAGCCCATTCGCGGAACGCGAGCGCAGCCAGCGCGACGCGCTCAGCGCCTGGCGCCACATCAACGCCCGGCTGGAGCAGGAAATCCGCCGCGTCGCACATGCGCTGCACGATGAATCGGGCCAGCTGCTGGTGTCGCTACACCTGCAGCTGGCACAGCTGGCGCGCGACCTGCCGGGTGCGCAGGCGAAGATCCAGGACTGCCAGCAGCTGCTGCACCAGGCGGAACAGCAGCTGCGCCACCTCTCGCACGAACTGCGCCCGATGGTGCTCGATGATCTCGGCTGGCTGGCGGCAATCGAATTTCTGGCGCACGCCATGTCGCTGCGCGCCCACATCCCGATCGAGGTGCGCTCCAGTGTCACCCAGCGCCTGACACCGGCAGTGGAGACGGCGCTGTACCGCGTGGTGCAGGAGGCACTGAGCAATGCCACGCGGCATGCGCAGGCGAGCCGCATTCGCGTCGAAGTCGATCAGGAGCACAACTGTCTGTGCGGGCTGATCAGCGATGACGGCGTGGGCTTCGAGGCGCACTCCGGCGGCCACGGGCGCGGCGGCCTCGGCCTGCAGGGCATGCAGGAGCGGCTGGGCGCGCTCGGCGGAACGCTGCGCGTGGCATCCGCCCCCGGCCGCGGCGCGGAAATCCGCTTCCGGCTGCCGCTGGAATCCTAGATGAGTATCCGGCTGGTGCTCGCCGACGATCACGTGCTCGTCCGCCAGGGCCTGAGAACCCTGCTGGAGGGCGCAGGGTTCCTGGTCGCGGGCGAGGCGGCCGATGGCCGCGAGGCCGTGCAGCTGGTGCGCACCGAGAACCCCGACGTCGCGATCCTCGATATCAGCATGCCGCACTTCAACGGCCTGAATGCCGCGCTGGAACTCGCCCGTGTCTGCCCGCGCGTGCGGCTGGTGATCCTCACGCAGCACGATGAACCACAATACGTCGCCGAAGCGCTGCGCTGCGGGGTCAAGGGCTACGTGCTCAAGAGTCAGGCGGCGCGTGACCTGGTGCGGGCGATCGAGGGAGTGTGCCGCGGCGAGGTTTACTTAAGTCCCGGCATCGCCAGTGCCGTCGCCGATGCGTACGCCTCCCCGGGGCAGGGAGCTGAGTCGCTTTCGGTGCGCGAGCGGCAGGTGCTGCAGCTGATCGCCGAAGGCAACTCCACCAAGGCCATCGCGGTGCGCCTCAGCATCAGCGCCAAGACCGTCGAGTCACACCGCTCCAAGCTCATGCGCAAGCTCAATATGCACGACACCGCCAGCCTGGTGCGCTTCGCCATCCGCAGCGGGGTCACTGAGGCCTAGACCCGGCTATCAGGAATTTCCTGATGGCTTGCCCGAGAATTTCTGTAATCACTTTGGGGTTCCCGCTGCCTTCCGCGCGCCAGGCACTTCAGTAGCCTGACGATCAATGGCGTCGGCCGAATCTCTCCCCCCACGCGGTCAGACGCATTTCAACGGCCTCGGCTCCAGCTGAGGTCGTTCTTTCTCCGAAGGCTGGTGCCAGGACGCACCGGCAGGGCTAGGAAGCCCGGGCGGCGCGGGAGCGCGCCGCTGCTGGCAGGGCGCGCTGCTGCAGGGAAGCCCGCCGTCGGCGCATGGAAGGGCCGGCGGCGCGGGATGGGCGCCGGCAGCTGTTATGCTCCGGCGCACTTTCCGCGCCAGTTACAGCATGCCGCTCACGCCTTTCCACATTGCGCTGCAGGTTCGCCATATCGATGAGGCGCGTCGTTTCTATGGCGGCGTGCTCAGCTGCCCCGAGGGACGCAGTGCGCCGGAGTGGGCGGATTTCAATCTCTATGGCCACCAGCTCGTGTGCCACTTAAATCCGCGCCTCGGGCCCCGCGGCCGTATCGATGCCCATTTCAACATGGTGGACGGCGCCGGGGTTCCGGTCCCGCACTGCGGAGTGGTGCTCGAACCCTTGGAGTGGCGCGCATTGGCCGAGCGGCTGCGCCAGCACGAGCACGTGGAGTGGGTCGTCGAGCCGTGCGTGCGCTTCGCCAACACACCGGGCGAACAGAGCACGCTCTTCATCCGCGATCCGTCCGGCAACGCGCTCGAATTCAAGTCCTTCCAGAATCTCGCCCAGCTGTTCGCACGCTAGCGCTCAGCCACTGCCCTGCAGCAGCGCGGTGGCAGCGTCGATGCCGTCGCAGTACACGCCCAGCACTTGCGCGGTGACCGGAACGTACTCGCGGGCTTCCTGCCAGCGGCCCGCGTCGATGGCCTCGCGCACGGCCGGCAGGGTTTTCACACCGTAGCCGGTCAGCCGCCCAGGCGCATAGACGAAGTGCCTGAACCAATCGCGGCCGGGCAGCCCGCGGGCGTCGGTGAGCCGCTGCTCCATGCCCTGCAGCAGCGCGTTCAGCTGTTTACGCTGCGCGGCATTCAGTTTGTTCGGTGCGGCGATGAATGCGGCGTACGCCTGATCGTAGCCGTGTGCGCTTTGCTTCAGACGCGCGACGACGGCATCGAGCGGCGCAAAATCCATGGGCGGCACGGCCTCCTCCCGCAGCGGCGCTGCGACCGCACGGCTGGGATCGGTGGCCAGCTCGAAGGCCTTCTGATCCAGCAGTGGCGCGAGTTCGGCCGCATGCGCCCGCTTGTCGTCCACCAGCTTGTGCAGCTGCTCGACGTAGTCGCCGATGGTTGCGGCAAACTCGCCGAACTGCAGCGGCAGCACCTCAGCGTCGGCGATGCGCATGACCGTGTGACCGACGGTCTGTGCTTCCACGACCCCATAAGCGAAGCTCGGGTCGCCGAAGCGCACATAGTGTTCGAACGAGTCATAGGTCGAGTGGTAGATGCCGGCATCGTCGTCCTCGCCGCGATACTCGATGCTGAGCGTGGTGATGCCCAGGTGCTGCAGGAACGGTGTGTAGTCCGAGCCGGAGCCGAGCGCGCCGATGGGCAAGTCCACCCCGCGCGCGGCGATGCGGGCATTGCGCGCCTTCTCCTCGGCCACGTCGGCTTCGTCGTTCGAATCCTTCTCGTAGCCCTCGACCAGCATGTGCGCGCGCAGCCGTGCCTGCGTGCTGGCGTGTGTCTCCGGATCGCTGATCGTGCTGGCGACGTCGTTGAGGAAGTGTTGCAGCGAGTGGCTGCCCTCGGGGGCCAGGAAGCCGCGCGTGTTCTCGTCTGAGTTCAGATACAGCACCGCCTTGTGCTGCAGCTCGGTGGCATGCTGTTCGGCCCATTCGGTCGAGCCGAGCAGCCCCGGCTCCTCGCCGTCCCAGCTGGCGTAGATGAGCGTGCGCTTCGGGCGCCAGCCGCTCTTCAGCAGCGCGCCGAGCGCCTTCGCCTCGGCGAGCATCGCCACCTGCCCGGACAGCGGATCCCAGGCACCAAACACCCAGCCGTCGTGGTGATTGCCGCGCACCACCCACTCGTCCGGGTTCTGTTTGCCGGGAATCCTGGCGATGACGTCGTAGAGCGGCTTCAGCCCCCAGTCGGAACTGATCTGCAGGTGGACCCGCGCAGGTCCCGGACCCATGTGATAGGTGAGCGGCAGCGCCCCGCGCCAGCGGCTGGGGGCCACCGGTCCGCCGAGCGCCGCCAGCAGCGGTTGCGCGTCGGCGTAGGAAATCGGCATCACCGGGGTCTTCAGGATGCTGCGTGCCTCAGCGATGCTCAGCCGCTTGGCGTCTTTGGTCGCGCCGACGCCCGGGGTGAGGGGATCACCCGGATAGGTCGTCATGTCGAGCACCGAACCGCGCTGCACGCCCTCCGCCGGGCGCCAGCCGCCCTTCGGGTAGGGATCCCCGCGCGAGTAGCCATCTTCCTTGGGATCGGAGTAGATGATGCAGGCCAGGGCGCCGTGCTCCTGCGCGAGCTTCGGTTTGAGCCCGCGCCAGCCCTGGCCATAGCGGGTGATGACGATCTTGCCGCGCACGTCGATGCCGCGGCGCGCGAGCGTCTTGTAGTCCTCCGGCATGCCGTAGTTGAGATAGACGAGCTCGCCGGTCACATCACCGTCCGCGCCGTACTCGTTGTAGGGCGCCAGGCCGTCGGTGCGCGCGGAGCTCGCGTCCCCCTCCACCGGCGGCTCCTTGAGGCTGGCGCTAAAATGGCTGGGCGCCACCAGCTCGAGCGCATGCTGCTTGAGCGTCGGGTAGAGCACTTCGAACTCCTCGATCTGCGCGTCCCAGCCCCACTGTTTGAACAGATCGCGCACCCACTCGGCGTTGGCCTTGTCGTGCGGCGAGCCGACGTGATTGGGCTCGGCGGAGAGCGTCTTCAGCCAGTCGCGCAGCTGCGCCGCATCCAGACCCTGGTCGAAACTGCGTTCGAACCCCAGCTCGCGCTCGCTGTCGGCGGCGCTGAAGCCGAACATGCCGCCGCCCTGGCCCGCAGCGCCCGCGCTCAGCAGCAGCGCCGCGGCCGTCAGTCCCCACATCCATCGCCGCAGCGTTGGCATCTATAGCTCTCCGCAGGCTGCACTCACCCTTGCGACCGGCGCCTGTCTGAGCCCGCCGCAAGTGCTCACAATTGTTTACGGGTGAAACGTCGGCGCGTTCAGCGCCGCGGCAGATTGTAGAGCGCCGCGGCCGCCTGCGTCATCGACTCGGTGACCACCGCCCGCGGCAGCGCGCGCAACGCCTGCGCCGCCGCATCGCCTGGCGCGTACCACAGCGCCGCACGTCCCAGCTGCTCCAGCGCGCCGCGGGCGACCGCCGCAGCGTCCATGGCGGCAAAGCCGGCGGCCGCGGCGGCGCTGAACGACAGCCCCGAGCGGCGCATGGCAGGGGTGTCAGTGAGGCCGGCGACCGCGCACAGCACATCGACGCCGGCGGGCGCCAGCTCTGCGTGCAGCCCCTCGCACAGCGTCATGAGAAAGCTCTTGGCGGCCGCGTACGCGGCAATGTAGCCGCTGCCGCCGAGCCCGGACATCGAAGACATGGCGATCATGCCGCCGCGGCCACGCGCACGCATCGCGCCGAGCGCCGCGTGCGCGAAGCCGAGCGTCGTCAAGCAGTTCAGCTGCGCGAGGGCGAGCGCCTGCTCCAGCGGCTCATCCAGGAACTGTCCGGCGCCGTGGGTGGCACCGGCATTGCAGATCAGCAGACCAATCTCGTGCGCGGCCGTGAGTTCGCGGGCGCGCGCACCCGCACCGCCCGCGCTCAGATCGAGCGCCAGGGTGCTGACCCGCACGCCGTGCGCCGCCTGCAGTTCGGCGGCGGCCTGCTGCAGCGCCTCGCTGCGGCGTGCGATCAACAGCAAATCGAGCCCGCGCGCGGCCAGCTGCGCTGCGAAGGCGCGCCCGATACCCTCCGAGCCGCCGAGGATCAGTGCACTCGGGCCGTAGCGTGCGCGGAATGTCTGCGTTGCGACTGACATGCATTGCTCCTGGCCGCCGCGCCGGCGTCGCGGCGCGCGGTTTCTCACGGGAAAATGTGCGCCATTTCGCACTCGCGCCGGCCGCCACGCGGGTCAATGCCCGCAGATGTGATCCGGCTCAAACAACCTCGCGGCTGAAGCGTGACCTGCATGGCGCAGCGCACGAGAGCCACTTACTAGGATGCGCTCCAGGGTCAATAGACCACCGTCTCACTAACAAGCTCAGGAACCGTCAACATGCGTACGTCTGTCTTCGTGCAAGCTATGCTCGCCGCGGGCTCTCTCGCCGTGCCCCTCATGAGCGAGGCCGCCTCGACCGTCTCGACCGGCACCGGTGCGCTCACCGCCAGCACCTCGGTGCAGTTCCAGATCACCATACCGCAAGTGCTGTACCTGCGGGTCGGCACCGGCTCGTCCTACACGACCGGCGTGCTCACCACGACGGCTCCCAGCGCGACCGACAACATCAACTTCGCGCCGACCGCCGCCCAGCTGAGCGGTGCTACCGTCGGCGGCACCGGCGGCGATCTGACGGGTGGCGTGGAGACCGCTGCGGTCATCGGTAACGGCGGCACCGTCACCCTCGGCGCCAGCACTCCCGGCGCCATGAACGACGGCGCCGGCGACACCATCAACTGGAGCCAGATCACCACCGCCTCCGCCACCAACACGACCGGCACCAACCTGCCGGCGCCGGTACTGGCCAACGGCGCCAGCACCACGCTGACGCTGAACGCCAGCAGCAAGACGGTCTACGAGGACGCCAAGTGGACCTACACGTACACCATCGCGGCCGGCTCGCCCCCCGCGGCGGGTACCTACGGTGGCGCGACGGCGGCGCAGAACGGCACGGTGACGTACACGGCAGCAATGCCGTAAGCGCGCGTCCGCACTCCACACGGACCAGGTGAGTCATGTCCCCCCGACGGCGCGACCTACACAAGCGCCTCGGGGGGACGGTTTTGCATAAGCCGGACCGGCTGGCGGGCGGCATCCTGCTGTGCGCGGCGTTAGGCGCCGGCGCACCGAGTGCCGGCGGCTTCGAAGTCACGATCGCGCCGGCAGCGCCGCAGACGATCTACCTGCAGGTCGGGGTCGGCACCTTCACCGGCTACTACTGCGGCAATAACTGCGCGGCCGAACCGCCGCCGCCGTACACGCCGACGCCGCCGCTGGGCACGCCGGGCAAGAACACCACGGTCAACACCGTCTCGGTATCAGTCGCCGCCAGCGCGGTGGGCAACAAGACCGCGCAGACCATGACAACCAACAGCACTCAGTCCACCAGTTTCTATGACGGCTACGCGTTCTGTAACGCCCCCGCGCAGCTCTACATCGGCGGCTTCTATCGCACCACGACCACCGGCACCGGCTCCATCAACGTGACGGCGAATGTCCCGGCCGCACTCACCGACGGCAGCGGGGACACGATCTCCTTCGGCAGCATCTCCTGGACCAGCAGCGGCAATGCCGACACCGGCAGCGAGCCGTTCCCGTCCGCGACCTTCACCCCCGGAGCGGTGCAGACGATCGGCGCGATTGCCCAGAATCAGTGGGCCGAGAGCTGTTGGACCTTCTCCTACGCCAACACCACGGTGCCCGCCGCCGGTACCTATACAGGCACGGTGACCTTTACGGCGACCACGCCGTAGCCGCTGCCGCAGCCCCACCGCCATGCGCCCGCCTGTGCTGCAACTGCTCTTGACCCTCGTCGCGCTGCCGTGTCTGGCGAGTACCACGCGCATTGATGACTCCGCCACGCTGCCATACGCCGCGCCGCTCATCGTGCAGTGGGAGCAGGCCACACCGCGCTCACCGGTCAACAATCTCATGCGCGGCACGCTCACGCTGCACGTGAAGCTGAACGTCGCGCCGTGGCTGAAACGCTCCGGCCACATCTATCTGCTGCTGCCGGCGCAGCAGCCCGGGCCGCTGTACGTCAGCTGGGTCACCAACGGGCGGCTGCTGCCGGGCCAGCTGACCTCGGGCACGCGCGCGCTGGTGTACGCGGGGCCGATCACCGCGCCATTCATCGAAGACACCCTGCAGCTCACCCTGCAGGTGGACGGCACCAAGCTGCAGCAGCAGCTCTATCACGTGAATTTCAACTTTGAGATGGATCAATGATGTCGCCTCGTCTGCTGCTCATCCTGGCTGCGTGGCTCGCGTGCGGGCAGGCCGCTAGCGCCAGTGCCGCCGGCTTCGCCGCGATGGTGTCACCGCCGCGCTTCGAACTCTCCGCGCGCGCCGCCGGCTCACTGCGCCAGGTGATCTCCATCACCAACGGCGGCAGCAGCAGCGCCAATTACCACCTGAAAACGGCCGAATTCCGCATCGGCGAGGACTACGGGGTGACTTTCCAGGACGCCCTCACGGCCGACAGTTGCCGGCCGTGGGTGGCGCTGGAGCGCGCCGTAGTGCCGCTCGCCCCCGGAGCCACCGTGCGCTATCGCTTCGAGGTGCATGTGCCGCCGGATGCCCCGCAGGGCGAGTGCCGCTTCGCCATCATGATCGAGGGCGACGAACCGTACCTGGCACAGGCGGGCGCGCTCAAGCTGCCGATCACCGGGCGCATCGGCGTGATCGTCTACGTGCGCATCGGCGCCGCCAAGGCGGTCGTCGATGTCTTCGGCCCGAACGTGGTCCTGCTCAACGGCCAGCGGCTGCCGACTCTGCGCGTGCACAACAGCGGCGACGCACACACGCGCATGGGCGGCTTCCTGACCGGCACCGACGCCAAGGGCGTGAAGTACGACTTCGTGCCCTCGACGCTGCCGATCTTGCCTGGCGAGGTGCGGCCGGTGTACCTCTCACCCTCGCGGCCGGGCAATGACCATCCGCAACTGGTCTTTCCGGTCACGGTGCAGGGCAGGCTCGAATGGGATGACCAGAGCACCGAGCTGAACGAGCGCTTCGAATGAAGCAGCGGGCGAGACGCGCAATGCGCCTCGCAGCGACGCGGTGCGGTTGGTGGCTGATCGCGGCGCTGTGCGGGCCGCTGCACGCCCAGAGCGCGCTCGCGCCCGCGGCGCCGGCGGCCGCGGCGCCGGCCTACCAGGACCACTACATCGCCGGCGGCACGCTCACCCCGGATGTCTCGCCCGGTGAATTCGTCAACAGCGACACCGGCCTGTTCCGTTCGCTGCGCATCGACAGCGTCTTGAGCTACATCGAGCCGGAGGGCGCCAACGCGCCGCCGGCGACGCGCGAGGACGGCTTCATCCTCGATGCCCAGTGGGACACTGCCGCCTACGGCGCCTTCTCGGCCGACGGCGGCGTGCGTCTCGGCAGCTCCGACCGTCCGGGAGTCGTCGACTACGGTACCGGCTCGTTCTCGCTGCACCAGCGCGGCATGGCATTCGATGACGGCTGGCTGGCGGACAATGCGCTCGGTGACATCAACACCCCGCTCATCGACCTGGCGCATCTGCAACCGCGCTTCATCCTCTCACCCGGGCCGATGGAAGGGTTCGACAGCGTCTGGCACGGCCCCTCCGGCCTTGAGATCGTCGCCGGCGGGGGCGAGCCGGGCATCTTCGATGGCATCAAGATTCCGCTGTTCAACGCGCTCGGCGGCAGCACCGGCACGCTCGGCGCACAGTGGTCGCCGGCGCCGCAGTGGGCCTTCGGCGGCGAGCTCGCGGCGGCACGCGACACGCCGCTGTACTTTCAGCCCGCGCTGCAGAACGTGCCGGCGAGCGTCAGCAGCGAACGCATCGACTCCACTACCGGCTACCTGACGGCCGCCTGGCAGACCGGCGCCTCGCGCGCGCAGCTGAACCTCATCGACGGCAGCCTCGATGGCAACGGTAACTCCGCCGGCGCCTGGCTCGATGCCGCGCATACCTCCGGGGCCTACACCCAGAGTTACGGCGCCTTCTACATCGATCCCAACCTCGCCTGGGGCAACCAGCTGATGACCAGCAATGCCGAAGGCGGCTACTACCGCGTCGACTTCCAGAGCCGCCGCTGGCTGTGGGACTTCGACGTCGATCAGGTAGACACGGTCTCCGGCCCCAAGTCCGACATCACCTTCGTCAGCGCCGACAGCCGCTACCAGCTCACGCGCGATAGCGGCGTCGGCGGGGTCGTCAACCTGCGCCACGGCGAGGGCGACGATGCCTGGTCGGTGCAAGGCTATGTCGATCGCGCCAACGCGCTCGGCACCGGCCGCGGTGAACTCGACTACGCGCACGATTCGCAGCTGAGCGACTACACCGCCACGCTGCAGCAGACCTGGAAGGTGTCCGCGGGCAACCGCCTTGCGACCTCGCTGTCCATCGACCGGCTGCTGAGCAGCAGCAGCGCCACCTTGCAGCAGGACGCGACGATCGCGCGCATCGACCTGTACGGCGGCGGTGACCTGAGCGCGCACCTCTCGGTCAACGCCACCGTACAGTGGGCGCAGGCACTGCAGGGTGAGGCGGGCACCTCGCGCTCGGCCGACGTGTCGTTCATCTATCAGCTGACCCGCTCGTGGTCGCTGCTGGCGGACTACTACGAGAACCGCGTGGGCTCGTGGACGCAGCTGGTACTCACCTCACCGCTCGCGCCACCGACCGCCACTGCAGTGCCCTCGGCGGGTGAGCGCGGTGTGTTCCTCACGGTGCGTTACGAGGCCGCGCGCGGCGGGCACTTCATGCCGCTCGGCGGCATGCCGGGCGGCGGTGCCGGGCGTCTCACCGGCGTGATCTATCTGGATGCCAACGAGAACGGCCGCTACGACGCCGACGAGACCGGCGCGGCGAACGTGACTGTGATTCTCGATGGGCGCTTCTCGGTGCGCACGGACGGCAACGGCCGCTTCGTGTTCCCGGCGGTGGCCGCCGGCCATCACGTGCTCACCGTGCAGTCGGACAATCTGCCGCTGCCGTGGCAGCTGACCAACGCCGGGCGCACCGAGGTCGAGGTGACGACGCGCGGCAGCACCGAGGTCGACATCGGCGCGCTGCGGATGAAATAGCCGCTTTAGTCGATGACCGCCGACTGGATCGTGATCCCGGCGGCCAGCACGCTGGTGACCGGCGTACTGCCGGCGACCTCGAGCAGCTGTGCCTTCTGCGCAGCGCTCAGCGGACGCGCGAACGACAGTCGCCGCTCGATGTGCTCGCGCCCCTCGGCATCCCGCGACCAGCGCACCCCGACGGTGATCTTGCCGAGCGCCCAGTCGGCGCGCGCCGCGTGCTTGCGCAGGGCCACGGCGGTGTCGGCACCGAGGCTGGCGAGCAGCAGCTCGCGCGGCGCGAAGCCGGCATCACTGCCACCGGCAATCACCGCCTCGTCCGCCGTCAGATGATGATGGCCCGAGACGATCTGCTGGACGTGCTGGTGCTCATTGATCACGGTGACGTAGGCCATGGGCCGCTCCTTCCATGCGTGCGCGTCGCCGCCCCGGGAAGGTGCCGCGGTGCGCAACGCGCTCGAGCATGCTGCGGGCGACGCTGCTGACCGAAAGGCCGGTGACGTCGTCGAGCCGGTAAACGCTGCCCTTGAGGATCGCCTGGGCCGCCCGCAGTCCGCTGCGGATGGCAGGTCCGATGCCCTCGCCCAGATCGCGCGTGGCCAAGCCGGCAGCATCCCCGGTAATGAAGGCATTGTCGCGCCGGACCACCGCCACCTTGCCGCGCAGAAAGTAGCTGTAGCCGGTCGGGTCATACTGCGCCCCGGGCGAGAGGCGACTGCCGAGCATGGCGGCGAGGCGCCCCCAGTGCTCGCGGATGTCCTGGCCGCCCTGCTTCATGCGCGTGGCGATGCCGCCGACGCCGACATTCAGCCAGCCGCGCTCCTTGGGCACGTACCACGAGTAACCGGGCAGCCCGTGCTCGAAGAACCACAGGTGGCAGTCAGAATCCTGCCAGTCGTACTGGATCTCGTGTTCCAGCGTGACAATCTGCAGCTCGCTGGCGCGCGGATTCAGCTCGCGGAACAGCTCGCGGTAGACCGGACAGCGGGTGCCGCCCGCGCCGATCAGATAGCGGCAGCGGTACGCGCCGTCGATGACATAGCCGTCGCCGTCGGCGCTGATGTGGCGCACGTTGTGCTGCTGCAGCGGAGCGCCCGAACGCTCGAGCAGCCAGGCGTCGAACTCGACGCGGCGGATCGAGTGCTGTACGCAGGCCACCGGCACGTGCAGCCGGCCGATGTGCACGCGCAGGCGCGGGAACGTGAGCAGCCGGTGCGGGTAGCTGCACAGGTCCATTTCCAGCTCGCGCACCACCTCCGGCGTGATCCAGCCGGCACACAGCTTCAGGCGGGGGAAACGCTCGCGGTCGAGCACCAGCACGTCGACGCCCGCGCGCTGCAGTTTCCAGGCGGCGGTCGACCCGGCCGGTCCACCACCGACGATGAGCACGTCACAGCTGCGCATGCGGCTCAGCGGTTGTAAAGATGCGCGCGCGTCCAGGGCACGTCGTTGTTCACTCCGGGCGCGAACAACACCTGGAACAGTTGCAGCGTGCCGGTGGTGAACGCCGCCACTGAGCCGGCGAGGTACAGGCGCCACATGCGCACGAAACGCTCATCGAACATGGTGCGCACGCGCTCGGAAGCCAGGTCGTACAGCCCGAGCCAATGACGCAGCGTCAGCGCGTAGTGCAGCCGCAGATTCTCGACGTCGAGCACCGACAGGTCCCAGGGTTCGAAGATGCCGGCCATCTGGCCAAGTGAGGGCGGGTACGCACCGGGGAAGATGCGCCGCTCGATCCAGGGCTGCAGCGGCGCCGGGAAGTTGCGGCCGATCGAGTGGATCAGGCCGCGCCCCTGCTCGCCCAGGCAGCGCTGCGCGACGCCGCCCAGCGCGGGGTAATTCTTCACGCCGACGTGCTCGAGCATCCCGACCGAGACGAAGGCGTCGTAACGGCCGCTCATGTTGCGGTAATCATCGAGCACGTACTCGACCTGAGAGCCGAGGCCCTCGCGCTGCGCCCGCGCGCGGGCAAAGGCCACCTGTTCGCGCGAGATGTTGAAGGCGCGCACGCGCACCCCGTAGTGCTGCGCCATGTGCAGCGCCAGAGTGCCCCAGCCGCAACCGGCCTCGACGACACTCTCCCCGGGCTGCAGCCGCAGCTTGCGGCACACGTGGTCCATCTTGGCGATCTGCGCCTGATCGAGGCTCGCCTCCGGCGTCGGGTAATAGGCACAGGTGTACGCCATGGTGCTGCCGAGCCAGAGCGCGTAGAACTCGTTGCCGAGGTCATAGTGATGATGGATGTTGTCGCGCGAACCGCTGAGGGAGTTGGCGCGCGGACGGTGCAGCACCCCCAGTGCGCGCCGCAGCAGCGAGGGACGCCGGCCCCCGCCGCGGGATGCGTGATAGATCGCTTCCAGCAGCGTCACCAGATCACCGTCGATGACCACACTGCCGTCGCTGTAGGCATCGCCAAAGCGTAGCCACGGGTCCGCCAGCAGCCACAGCAGCGTCGCGCGGCTGGCAAAGGTGACCCGCGCCACGGCGCCGGCCACATCGCCCACACAAGCGCCGTCCTTGACGGCGAACTGCACCGGGGGCGAGCCCAAAAGTCCGAACAGGTGCGACAGCAGCCAGCGGTCGGACCTCTTCGCATGTGCGAGCGCCTCCGGTGGCAGCTCGGGGAGTTGCGCATTCTGCGGCCGCGCGGTCGCGGTGCGTTCCGGGGCGGTAGCCAGGCTCTGCTCGCAGGCGTTCACGGCACACCTTATTCTTAAAGTGGAGAAACGTTAATTTAGCACGGGCGGCGGCCCGCACCGCCAACCGGTCTCGCAAGCGTGGCCGTCGCAGCGGTGCAGGGGCCAGCTTGGCGAGCACGCCCGCACGCTAACAGGCCGAATGCAGGCATTTCAACGTGCGGCCGGCGCCAGGGCTTGGTTCAGCACGCTCGCCAGGCGTGCCCCCGCCAGCACAGGCGTTTGCGTACCACGAGCTCAGCGCTGTCCTGGTAGTCGCCGTCCAGCACGACGATGCCCGGCGGTACACGGCCACAGGCAAATCCCGGGTAGCGATAGGCGAGGTTACGCGCCAGATTGTTGGACTCGCGCGCCCAGCTGTCAGGGGTGCCCTGGCCGACCGCGGCTGCCATGCGCCGCGCCTCCGCAGCGAACACGCCGATGTCTGCGGGGGGCTGCTGATGCCCGCGGGTGCGCACGCCGGCGAGCGCCACCTGCACGCGGTTGCCGCCGCGATCGTTGTTGTCGGCGGCATGCAACGGCTGATGCAGATCAGCGACCAGATGCACCACCCACTTCAATGACTCGTTGCGCTCGCGTGGCGGTGTTCGCGGGTCGGCGAGCAGTGCCATGAGGCGCGGCAGCTGCCCGCTGTTGCATTGCCCGCCGGGACAGTATTGCGACTGCGGCGCGCTGCCGCAGATCGGCACATCGTCGTAGTGCCAGGCCGGGCGCGCCGCGGGGGTGCCGTTGAGCTCATCGGCCCACACCGAGACCGCCGCCAGCGTGGTGCGACCGGACGGGTTGCCGAACTTGTCCAGGCCAGCGCTCAGCAGCTGGTTCAACACCGCCTGCGCCTGCGGTGTCAGCAGCCGCTCGGCGATCGCGCCGACCGTACGATGTCCCTGCGGCCCCACGCCCACGACGGCAGACATACCGCCGTGCACAGCCACGCCACCACCCGCGCGGTCCGTTTCATCGCTGCTCCGCTGGCCACCAACGCTGCCAGTATTCACGCGATGCGAGGCGGTATTCAACCGCGTAGACTTGCGCGCCTGCGCGGCTCGGCCGCAACTTCTGTGGAACCAACAATATGACAGCCATTCGCAGCGCGCTGTGGCGCGCGTCGATTCTCGTCCTCGGCTGTGGCTGGCTCGCCGGCACCCTGGCCGCGGACGCCAGCCACGGTGTGGACGTCGCGGGGATGGACCGCGCCGTGCTGCCGGGCGATGACTTCTTCCGCTACAGCAACGGCACCTGGCTGCAGAATACCGAGATCCCCGCCGACCGCAGCTCCTGGGGTCCGGATGAACAGCTGAGCGAACTCACCGCGCAGCGAACCGCGGATCTGATCCGCGCGGCCGCCGCCTCCAGCGCGCCCGACACGGAAGCCCGCAAGATCGGTGACTACTACGCGACTTTCATGGACGAGGAGGCGATCGAAAAAGCCGGACTCACGCCACTGGCAGCCGGGTTCAAGGCCATCGACGCCATCAACGACCGCACTGCACTGGCGCAGGCGTTGGGGCGGCAGTTGCGCGCCGACGTCGACGTGCTCAACGCCACCAGCCTGCATACCGAGAACTTCCTCGGTCTGTGGGTGGCGCAGGACCTGGATGATCCGACCCGCTATTCGCCGTTCCTGCTGCAGGGCGGCCTCGGCTTGCCCGACCGCGACTATTACCTCAACCCGGCGCCGAAAATGGCGGAACTGCGCAGCAAATACCAGGCGCATATCGCCGCGCTGCTGACACTAGCGCAGCAGCCGCAGCCGCAGCAGGCGGCCGCGCGCATCTTCGAGCTCGAGCGGCACATGGCCGAAGCGCACCTGGACCGGGCGCAGTCGGAGGAAGTGCTCAAAGGTAACAACCACTGGGCGGCAGCGGAGTTCGCCCAGCGCGCTCCGGGTCTCGACTGGAAGGCGTTCTTCGCGGCCGCGGGGCTCGGCGCGCAGCCGCGCTTCGTCGTCTGGCAGCCGCGCGGACTCATCGGACAGTCGGCGCTCACCGCGAGCGTGCCGCTCGCCACCTGGAAGGAGTATCTGCGCTTTCGCCTGCTCGAGGATGGCGCGAACTATCTGCCCAAGGCGTTCGTCGACGAGCGGTTCGCGTTTTACGGCCACACGCTCTCGGGTACGCCGCAGCTGCGCCCGCGCTGGAAGCGCGCGATCAGTGCCACCAATGACGCGCTTGGCGAGGCGGTCGGCAAACTGTATGTGGCGCGCTATTTCCCGCCGGCCGACAAAGCGCGCGCGCAAGCCCTGGTGCACAACCTGCTGGCGGCCTTTGCCACGCGCATCGATCATCTGGAGTGGATGGCGCCGGAGACGCGCGCCACGGCCAAAGCGAAGCTCGCCGCGCTCAGGGTGGGGGTCGGTTACCCGGATCACTGGATCGATTACTCGGCGCTGACGGTGCAGCGCGGGGACGCTTACGGCAACTATCAGCGCGCCGAGCTGTTCGAATTGCGGCGTAATCTCGCCAAGCTCGGCAAGCCGGTGGATCGCGGCGAGTGGGTGATGGTCCCGCAGCTGGTCAACGCGGTGAACCTGCCGGCGATGAATGCGCTCAACTTCCCGGCCGCCATTCTGCAGCCGCCCTACTTCGATTCGCAGCGCGACCCGGTCATGGACTATGGCGCCATCGGCGCGGTGATCGGGCACGAGATCAGCCACAGCTTCGATGACCAAGGCGCGCTGTTCGACGCCAGCGGGCGCTTGAAGAACTGGTGGACCAAGGCGGACTTCGCGCATTTCGAGGCCGCCGGTGCCCGCTTGGTTCAGCAATTCAACGGCTATCACCCCTTCCCGGACATCAGCGTCAACGGCAAGCAGACCTTGAGTGAGAATATCGCCGACGTCGCCGGCCTGGCGGTCGCGTTCGACGCCTGGCGGCTGACGCTGCAGGGCAAGGCCGCCGCCGGCGCGGATGGCTTCAGCGGCGAGCAGCTGTTCTTCATCAGCTTCGGTCAGAGCTGGCGCGACAAGATGCGCGAGGCGGCGCTGCGCCGGCTCATCGTCACCGACGGCCATGCGCCAGCCGAATATCGCGCCGACACGGTGCGCAATGTCGATGGCTGGTATCAGGCCTTCGGCGTCAAGGACGGACAGAAGTTGTATCTGGCGCCGGCGGAGCGGGTGCGCGTCTGGTGAGGACGCCAGCCGGCCTAAGCGGCCGGCTGCAACTGCGCGAAATACACCAGCGTCTGGTACGGGAAAGTGATCCGGCCGGCGCGCTGGTGCCGTTCGAACAGTTGCTGCAGCCCCTGCAGCAACGCCTGGTGGGTCGGTTGTCCCGCCTGCGGCGCATACGATGAGGACATCAGCCGGCCGCGCAGGCCCTCGAAGTCGAACACCTGTTCGTTGGCAAATGTCGCCTGCTGCATCGTGCCGCCGAGAAAGGCGCGCATGCTCGCCTCGTTGGCGCGGCTGGCGACGATCTGCTCGTACTCCGGGGCGAACCGTCGCAGCAGCGCGTCGTACTCCTCGAGAAACGCCCCCGGCTGCGCCGGCCGCTCGTTCCACAGGAGCGCCGCTGCGCCGTCGCGCCTGATGATACGCAGCGCCTCGCGCCGCGCCGCGGCGACGTCGAACCAATGGAAAGCCTGCCCTGCGACCCACAGGTCGACGCTGGCCGAAGCGAGCGAGCTGTGCTCGGCGCTAGCGTTCACGCTGTGGAAACGCGATTGGTCCCGCAGCTGTGCCTCCGCGGCCGCGCGCATGCTGTCGTTCGGCTCGACCGCGTACACCTGCGCGCCCTGCGCCAGCAGCGCCGCCGTCAGCAGGCCCGTGCCGGAACCGACATCGGCCACCACTGCGCCCGGCCGCAGGCCGCAACGCGCCACCAGCAGCGCGATGGCCGCCGGCGGGTAGCCGGGGCGATAGCGCGCATAGTCCTCGGCGCGGCTCGAAAAGCGCTCGGTCGGACGCATCAGCGCCGCTGCGCAAACGGCGCCGGCCGCTGTACTGGGCGGGCGGCGACACAGTGCACGCAAAGCGGGCGGTGCCCGTCTCTCCATAAAGGCATAACGACACGGTAGCGTATCCACGTGACAATCGCACCGCGCAGGGGAATTCCATGAACGACGCCTACCGACGCCTCGAAACACAGCTGGTGCACGCCGGCGAGCCCACGCCGCGCTTTGCCGGCGCGGTGGAGATGCCGATCTTCCAGTCAGCCACCTACGAATACGCCGGCGAGGGGAGCTACCACGACGTACGCTACCTGCGCACCAACAACACTCCGAGCCAGCTGGCGCTGCACGCGAAACTCGCGGCGCTCGAGGGCGCCGAGGCGGCGCTGGTGACGGCCAGTGGCATGGCAGCAATCTCCACCACACTCTTGAGCGTGCTCGCCCCGGGCGATCACCTGTTGGCGCAGCGTTGTCTCTACGGCGGCACCCACGACCTGGTGACGCACGAGCTCGCCCGCCTCGGCATCGAGCACGACTTCATCGATGCCGACCGGCGCGACTCCTGGCGCGAGCTGCTGCGGCCCAATACCCGCGCCATCTACGTCGAGGCGTTGACCAACCCACTGCTCGAGGTCGCCGACCTCGAGGGTGTGGTGCAGTTCGCACGCGCCCACCGGCTGCTGTCACTCATCGACAATACGTTCGCGACGCCGGTGAACTTCCGCCCGCTCAGCGCCGGTTTCGACCTGGTGCTGCACAGCGCTACCAAGTACCTCAATGGACATGCGGACATCGTCGCGGGCGCGGTCGCTGGCAGTGCCGCACTCATCGAGCGCATCCGCCAGCGCGCCAACCACCTGGGTGGCAGTCTCGATCCGCACGCCGCGTTTCTGCTGAAGCGCGGCCTGAAGACCCTGGCCTTGCGGGTGCGGTACCAGAACGACAGTGCGCAGCAGCTGGCGCAGTTCCTGAGTGAGCAGCGCGCGGTCGCGCGCGTCTACTACGCCGGGCTCGCCTCGCACCCGCGCCATGAGCGCGCCCGGCGGCTGTTCGCCGGCTTTGGCGGCGTGCTGAGCTTCGAACTGCACGGGCCGCCCGAGCGCGCCGAGGAGTTCGCGCGGCGCGTGCGCATCGCGATCGTCGCGCCGAGCCTCGGCGGGGTACACACTCTGCTGACCCGTCCCGCGACGACCTCGCACGCCGGTCTGACGCGCGCCGAGCGCCTGGAACTGGGCATCGGCGATGGTCTGCTGCGGCTGTCGGTCGGCATCGAGTCGACCGAGGATCTGATCGAGGACCTGCGCCAGGCCCTCGCCTGATGAGCACGGCGTGCGCAAGTTACGGGTGGGGGGCGCGTGCGCCGTGTGTCAATCTTGGTCACCCTGCCGGAGTTCCTCATGCCCAGTGCGACTGACAGCTCGAGCGCCGCGCCGCTGCCGCTTCCCGCCGGGCGCGAGCCCGGCGCCACACACGCCGAACCGGCCTGGCGCACGCCGCTGGAGCTGACACTGCTCGGCGCGGTGTGGGGCGGCTCGTTTCTGTTCATGCGCGTCTCCGCTGCCGACTTCGGTCCGCTGCCGCTGGTCGAGGTGCGTCTGGCACTCGGGGCACTGGCGCTCACGCCGTTCCTGTGGCGTGCGCGCGCGCAGTTCACGCCGCAGCTGTGGCTGCGCGTCGCCGGCATCGCGCTGGTAAATTCGGTGCTGCCCTTCACCCTGTTCGCCTGGGGCGCGGAGCGCGCACCGGCCGGCATCGGCGCCATTACCAATGCCATGACGGTGATGTTCACGACGCTCGTGGCGTTCCTCTTATACCGTGAGCACATCAGTCCGCGGCGCGCAGCGGGCCTGCTCATCGGGTTCCTCGGGGTGTGGGTACTGGCCAGCGGCAAGATCGCCGGCGCCAGCGTCGGCAGCGCGGCACTGGCCGGCACCGCCGCCTCGCTCTGCTACGGCTTCGGTATCAACTTCGTGCGCCGCTATCTGACCGGTTACCCGCCGGCCGCAGTGGCGGCCGCCAACCTCGCCAGCGGCGCGCTAATGCTCGCGCCGCTGGCGCTGTACCACTGGCCGACGCATCCGATTGGAGCTGCCTCGTGGCTGAGCGCGGTACTGCTCGGCGTGCTGTGCACTGGCGTCGCGTTTGTGTTCTATTACCGCCTGATTGCCCGCATCGGTGCTGCGCGTACTTCGACGGTGACCTACCTGATCCCGCTGTTCGCGGTGATCTGGGCGTGGCTGCTGCTCGGTGAGCCGCTGACGATGACCATGGCGCTCGCCGGAGCGCTGATCCTGGCCGGCGTGGGATTGAGTCAGCAACGGGAGAAGAAGTCGTGAAGGTTGGGAAACGGTGCCGGAGCTGAAACGGGAGCTGCATTTTCCCGACCTGCTGAACGCGCGCGATCTGGGTGGCTATCCGACGACCGACGGCGCCAGCACCCGCTGGCGCTCGCTGCTGCGCGCGGACGATCTGGCACAGCTCACCGACGCGGGCCTCAGCGCCCTGGCCGACTACGGCGTGCGCACCATTCTCGATTTGCGCTGGGCGGATGAGGCCGCACGCCATCCGAGTCCCATCCCGGCGGGACTGCCGGGGGTGCACTTCGAGCGCATCTCGCTCCTGACCCACACCGAGGATGAGTGGCGGCTGCGCAGCCGCGATGTTGCCAAAGAGCTGTGGAAATGCGTGGTGCTCGAGCACGTGCGTTTCGAGCTGCATCGGGTGCTGAGTTTCATCGCCGCCGCGCCGCCGCAGCCACTGCTGTTTCACTGCGTCGCCGGCAAAGACCGCACCGGACTCATCGCCGCGCTGCTGCTGGCGCTCGCGGACGCGACGCCCGCGGCCATAGCGGAGGACTACGCCGTGAGTGCCAGCAACCTGCGCGAGGGTTATCTCAAGCGCTACGCCGACGCCGAGCCCGCCCGCATTCTCGAGGCGCTGCGCTGCCCGGAAGAAGGCGCTTACCAGATGCTGCAGTTCCTCGAGCGCGCCGGCGGCGTGCGCGCTTACCTCAGCCAGATTGGCCTGCAACCCGCGGAGATCGAGCAGCTGCGCGCGCGGCTGCGCTGATTGTGCCGCTGCCGAGCGTTCACCAGCGGTTCAGGG
The DNA here is from genome assembly GCA_035487135.1 of Steroidobacteraceae bacterium. Taxonomy (GTDB): domain Bacteria; phylum Pseudomonadota; class Gammaproteobacteria; order Steroidobacterales; family Steroidobacteraceae; genus 13-2-20CM-66-19. The sequence continues at coordinate 38,453 of DATHMN010000111.1, forward strand.
CCGCGCGCCAATACTCGCAGCTGCACCGGATTGAACGCGCTCTCGAGCAGCCCCCAGTTTGCAATGCGCGGGCACCTTTCAGATGATCGCTCGGATTTGAGACGCGTCCACTCCGGTGCGTTGGTTTTAGCTATGCTGGTGCGCCGCAACCCCGCCGAGGAGCGCTGCACGCATGGCCATCACCGGAGGCTGCCTCTGCCGGGCGGTCCGCTACACGATCGACGCCGCACCCCTGGTCGCCCGCAGCTGCTGGTGCCGCGTGTGTCAGTACATCGGCGCAGGCAGCGGCACCGTCAATGTGTTCTTCCCCACCAGCGCGCTCAGCCTGAGCGGTGAGCCGCGTGACTTCAGCCTGGTAGCCGACAGCGGCAACGTCCTGCACCGGCGTTTCTGTGCAGCTTGCGGCACGCCGGTGTCCGTCGCCTCCGAGGCGCGCCCACAGCTGTTCGCCGTGCGCGCCGGCACGCTCGATGACCCGGAGATTGCGCGCCCCGCGATGACCATCTGGACGGCAAGTGCGCCGAGCTGGGCCTGCCTCGATGCGCGGCTGCCGCAGGTCGAGCGACAACCGCCGCCGGCCTAACCTGCTGACTTCAGTCCCAGCGCCGCGCGCAGCTGCGGGGCGGTCAGCAGCCGGGTGTAGACGGGGGTACCGACGTCGAACTCACGCGCCCGCGCGAGCGGACCGACCACGACCGGCGCAAAGCCGGCCTCGCGCACCAGCTGCGCGGCAACGGCGAGCGCCTCGGCGTCATCGCCTGCGAGCGGTATGGCCACCGGCTCGCCCTGGCGGTGCGCCTCGTCGCGCAGATCCCCCGAATTGATGGCGTTGAAGGCGCGCACCAGCCGCACGCCGGGGAGAAACTCGGCCGAGGCGATGCCAGCGCCCTTGCGGCGGGCCTCCAGCGCCATCGGCCCATCGCGCTGCGGATAGGGATTGCCGGTGTCGAGCACGATCTTGCCGGCCAGCTCACTCTTCAGGTCGCGCCCGATCTGCGGCAGGGCCGCATAGGGCACCGACACCAGCAACACCGGACCGAACAACGCCGCCTCGCGCGGCGTACCGACGCGGGCGCGCGGCCCGAGCGACTGCGCCAGGGGCCGCAGCTCATCCGGGTGGCGTGAGGAGATCAGGACTTCGTGGCCCGCCTGCACCCACAGCGCCGCGAGCGTGCCGCCGATGTGGCCGGCACCGATGATGCCAATCTTGAGGGGTTGCGCCGCAGGCGCAGCGTCTGCGGCACGCGCCAACCCCGCCGCAGCCAGCGCCACGACGGAACACACAAACAGGGCTGCCGCGAGCAGCGGACTTACGGGCTTGCGCAAATCACCCCCCACACGAGTGTTGCTTGGGGGTTGTCAGAAACGCCGGCGGCCGCCTTGCCGCTGTTACTTCTTGCGACGCGCTCCGGCGCGCTTCGCGGCCCGGAAGGAAATTCCGGCGCGCATGGCCTTCTGCTGAACCGCAGCGGCCGTGCGTCCGAGTTTCTTCGCAACCTGTCCGGTCGGGGTTCCTGCTTTGGCGAGCGCTCTGAGAGTCTGCAGTTCGCGGGCGCTCCAGGAGGCGCCATCGTTCGGTGGACGTCGTGCCATCATTCCTACTCCGCTATTCACCCAACGACTGGGCCAGGGGCGGAATAATACACCGATCAACAGCCGTGCGCGCGTCCGCCTACGATCCGTAACATGTTGGAAACGCACTTGCGCGCGACGACGCCTGCTGTTGCCTCCGCGCTGCGGACCAACTCGCAACAGCAACGGCACGTGTCGCCGGGCCGCGGCGCGCTGGGCAATGCAAAGTTTTGTTAGGCAAAGCCAGCGCCTGCGTCGCATACCGCTGTTGGCTCAGCGGCGTCGGCAATAGCCGACAGTGGCCGCTGACAACTCTGACAGTGAGAAGTTTCATACAACTATTGCACCTGTATGGTTCCGACCATCTGCGGATGAATTGAACAGGTGTAGCGGTAGCTGCCGGACTTGTCGAACCGGAACGAGAAACTGTCGTTGGTATCGAGCGCCCCGGAGCGGAACAGCCCGTCGATGCTCACGACGGTATGCGGCTCCTGGTCCTTATTTGTCCAGGTGACGGTCGAGCCGGCCGGCACCTTGAGTACCGTGGGGGCGAACATGAAGTCTTTCGCCATGACGATGGTCGGTGCGCCGGCGGCATCGGCGGCCGGCGCACCCGGTGACAGGGCGGTAGCGGCAAGTCCGAGCAGACTCAGCAGCGGCAGAAGCTTCGGGGTCGGCATGATGAGGGTTCCTTCAGGCGAGGGTGAGATCGTTGAGCGCTAGGGCGCGCGGGTGCCTGACCTCGCTAACGCTGGTCACCCCCAGCATGCGCGGCAGTTCCTCGGCGGCCACTTTGAGGGGCGCCGGGCCCGGGCCTGCGCCGGCCTGTGGCTGCGGATAAGCGGTCGAGCGCGCGGTGTGAAAGGTCACGTTGCCTTCTACCTTCTGGACGATCTGGTGGATGTGACCGTTGAGCACCGTCACTGAGCCGAAACGGGCCAGCTGCTCGAGCAGCGCCGGCGCATCGCCGGTGCCCCAGCCCCAGGGTTCGTAGATCGTCCACAAGGGCATATGCGCAAACACCACGATCGGCGTGCTGGCCGTGCGCCCGCGCAGATCCTCGGTCACCCAGGCCAGCTGCTCGGCTCCGAGTGTGCCCAGGCCACCGGGCTTGAACTGCAGCACGTTGATCAGAGCGATGAAGTGCACGCCAGCGTGATCGAAGCTGTAGTACCCCTTGTTGGCGGAGGGCGCGCCGAAGCGCTTGAAGTATTCGCTGACGGTCGGGTCGGTGGTGTCGTGCTCGCCGGGCACGGTGTGCAGCTCGCTGGTGCGTAGCGTGCCGAACAGCTGCTGCGCGAGATCGAACTCCTCCGGCTTGGATAAATGCGTGATGTCGCCGGTGTGGATCAGCAGCTGCGGCTGCGCCGGCAGAGCGTTGATCAGGGTGATGCTTTCGCGCAGCGTGCCGCTGACATCCGGGTTGGCATCCTTATTGAAGCCGATATGGGTATCGCTGATCTGCACGAACAGCGGCTTGCCGGCCCGTGCGGCGGCGCTCTTGTCGGCGGCCGCTACGGCCAGATCAATCGGGGTGAACACCCCACCGGCGAGCGCGAACAGCGTGCCCGCGCCCCCGAATGCGAGACACTTGAGCGCGCTGCGGCGTCCACGCACGGACTCGTGCTGCGACATGTCGACTTCTCCTGCGGTTGAGTTGCCAGGAGAAGACTGTGCGTGGCAGATTTTTATTCCGTCGCGGGCGGGCTTTCGCGGGCGGCGAGTGTCTGCAACAACCGGCTGAGCGCGGTGAGTTCATCCCAGCCGGTGTCGGAGACGGCGCAGTACTGCAGATCGGCGCCGCGCCAGCACGTCACGTGATAGCCGCTGCGGCTGCTGGTGCGCGGCAGGCTGTCGCGCCCGGCGACCCAGCTGAATACGTTGATGATGTGCGCGCCGTGCTGATACACGACGGCTGCAGCGCGCTGACCGTTGAGGTAATCGGCCCGGCCACCGAGCAGGCGGTATCCCTGCTGACTGAAGTCGGCGACTACCGGCGACACATCAGCATGCCCCGCAAACCAGGGCTTTACCGTGTGACGGTCGGTCGAGATGACGTCGGTCAGGTGCTCGGGCATGAGCGAGCGCACGTGCGCCGCGACGAGCTCATCCGTCAGCGGCACCGAGCGCACCGGCCACAGCAGCAGCACTGCAAGCCCGGCGGCCAGCGCTGCGCCGAGACCACTGCCGGCGCCGAGCCAGTAGCTACGCGTGCGCCACGGCGCGCGCGTACGCGGCGCTGTGTCGGCGGGCCGCTCGGCGGCCAGTGTCGCCTGGATTCGGGCGCGCAGCGCCGGCGGCGCGCCCGTCAGCGGCAGCTGCCGCAGGCGCGCCCGCAGCGCCGTGAGTTCCTCGAGCAATTCGCGGCATTCAGCGCAGCGCTCCAGGTGGCGCTCGATGTCAACGGCACCGACCGCGTCGACCTCGCCGTCGAAATAGGCCTGTACGCGCAGTTGCTCAGCGCACTGCACGCGGAGCTCCGGGCAGACTCTTCAGCCACTGCACCTTGAGCGCTGCGCGCGCGCGCGCCAGGCGCGACATTACCGTGCCGAGGGGCAGTTGCGTCACGGTGGCGATCTCGCGGTAGCTCATGTCCTCCATCTCGCGCAGCAGCAGTACCTCGCGGTGCTCGGGGGCGAGCGCCGCCAGCAGTCCCTCGAGCACGCGTTGCTCGTCGCGCTCGATCGAGGCCCGCTCCGGATCGCCCTCGGCCGTGGGCCCGAGCGCTAGGCCTGCGCCCTCCTCTTCCTCGCCGCTCAGCGATACCGTGCCGCGGGCGCGCTGCTGCTGCAGCGCCGTGGCATGGCAATTGCGCACGATGGCCAGCAGCCACGCCTTGGCGTCCGCGCTGCGCAGCGTATCGAAGGCGCGGAACGCGCGCAGGAAGGCCTCCTGCACGATATCGTCCGCGTCGCCCCCGGAACGCGCCAGCCAGCGCGCGAAGCGGTACGCCGCGTCCAGGTGCGGCAGCACCTGCGCCTCGAAACGACCCCGTGGGTTATCCATGCGCGCGAGGCCCGACCCGAGGTGCCGGCCGCGGCACAGGACCAGCCCCTGATACGTTAGACCTGCCGCGGTGCAAGTTTATTCCCGTGGCGCGTGGCGGCAGTTAGCGGGCGCCCGAGCGCAGATTGGCGGCCACGACCGTGTTGGCGAGCAGCATGGCGATGGTCATGGGACCCAGGCCACCGGGAACCGGCGTGATCCAGCCGGCACGCGCGGCAGCGCCCGCGAACTCCACGTCTCCGACCAGGGCGCCGGAGGCGCTGCGGTTGATGCCGACATCGAACACCGCAGCCCCGGGGCGCACCCAGTCACCGGGAATGAAGCCCTCTTTGCCCACCGCTGCGACCAACACCTCGGCGCGCTCGACCTCGCCGCGCAGGTCGCGGGTTCCGGTGTGGCAGACCGTCACCGTGGCGCGCGCCAGCAACAGCTCCAGCGCCATCGGTCGGCCGACGATGTTGGAAGCGCCGACCACGACCGCGCGCTTGCCGGTGAGCTCGATGCCGTACTCCTGCGCCAGGCGGATCACGCCGTACGGGGTACACGGGCGCAGCCGCGGGCGCTTCTGCGCCAACAGGCCGGTATTCACCGGGTGAAACCCGTCGACGTCCTTGGCCGGGTCGACCGCATCCATCACGCGATCGGCATTGACTCCCTTGGGCAGCGGCAGCTGCACCAGGATCCCGTCCACACGCTCATCATGGTTCAGCGCGTGCACCAGCGCCTCAATGTGCACCTCGCTGGTGCTCGCCGGCAGGTCGTGCGCAAACGAGGCGATGCCTGCCTCGAGCGAGGACTTGCGCTTGTTGCGCACGTACACACTCGAGGCCGGATCCTCGCCCACCTGCACCACCGCCAGCCCGGGCGGGCGGCCGCAGCGCGCGGCGAACTCGGCCGCGCGCTGCGCCACCTCCGCGCGGACGCGCGCGGCGACCGCCTTGCCATCGAGCAGTACGGCGCCGCCTGGATGGCGCACTGGGTTTGCGGCGCTCATCAGTAGCGGTAGTGGTCGGCCTTGTAGGGGCCGGCCACGTCCACGCCAATGTAACGGGCCTGCTGATCGGTCAGCTGCGAGAGCTGCACGTTGAGCTTCTGCAGCTGCAGGCGCGCGACTTTCTCATCGAGGCGTTTCGGCAGCACGTACACCCCGAGCGGATAGCTGGCGGTGTTGCTGAACAGTTCGACCTGTGCGATGACCTGGTTGGCGAAGCTCGAGCTCATCACGTAGCTCGGATGTCCGGTGCCGCAGCCGAGGTTCACCAGACGTCCCTCGGCCAGCAGGATCAGGCGCCGCCCGTCCGGCAGGATGACGTGATCGACCTGCGGCTTGATGTTCTCCCAGCGGTACTGCTTGAGGCTGGCGACGTCGATCTCGTTATCGAAGTGGCCGATGTTGCAGACGATGGCGTTGTGCTTCATGCGCTGCATGTGCGCATGGGTGATGACGTGATAGTTGCCGGTTGCGGTGACGAAGATGTCGGCCTTGTCGGCGGCATACTCCATGGTGACGACGCGATAGCCTTCCATCGCCGCCTGCAGCGCACAGATCGGGTCGATCTCGGTGATCCACACCTGCGCCGACAGGGCGCGCAGCGCCTGCGCGCAGCCCTTGCCGACGTCGCCGTAGCCGGCCACTACCGCCACTTTGCCGGCGACCATGACGTCGGTGGCGCGCTTGATGGCGTCCACCAGCGACTCGCGGCAACCGTACAGATTGTCGAACTTGCTCTTGGTGACCGAATCGTTGACGTTGATGGCGGGGAACGCCAGCTGCCCCTCCTTGGCCATCTGATAGAGACGCTTGACGCCGGTGGTGGTCTCCTCAGTGACGCCCTTGATGTGGCGGATGCGGCTCGAGTACCAGTGCGCATCGGTCTTGAGGCGCGCGCGAATGGCGGCGAACAGTGCGGTCTCTTCCTCGCTGGTGGGCCGGGCGATCACACTGGCATCGCTCTCGGCCCGGGTGCCCAGGTGCAGCAGCAGGGTCGCATCGCCGCCGTCATCGAGGATCATGTTGCTGTGGCCAGCATCCGGCCACTCGAAAATGCGATGGGTGTACTCCCAGTAGTCCTCAAGCGATTCGCCCTTCCAGGCGAACACCGGTGTGCCGCGGACCGCGATGGCCGCGGCAGCGTGATCCTGGGTGGAGAAGATGTTGCAGGAGGCCCAGCGCACCTCGGCGCCGAGTGCCTGCAGCGTCTCGATGAGCACCGCGGTCTGAATGGTCATGTGGAGCGAGCCGCTGATGCGCGCGCCGCGCAGCGGCTGGGTGCGCGCGAACTCTTCGCGAATCGCCATGAGACCCGGCATTTCAGTCTCGGCGATCGCGATTTCCTTGCGGCCCCAGTCGGCGAGCTTCAGGTCGGCGACTTTGAAGTCGCTGTTGACGGACGGTTTGAGTGTGGCGTTCATGCTGAATACTCCCGCAAATAACTGCAGTGAGCGCCGTATGGATGATCCGACCTCTGCTGAGCCTGGCGGGCTGACCCGTCGCAACGCTCCTCAGCGGGGGCGGCTGCCGCGATGCGGCCTTCAGATGCTTGGGATCAGGCGGCGCGAATCCCCTTGGCCTCGGCGGCCAGTGCCTCGGCGCGGTCGGTGCGTTCCCAGGTGAACTCCGGCTCGGTACGGCCGAAGTGACCGTAGGCAGCCGTCTTCTGATAGATCGGCCGCACCAGGTCGAGCATTTCACGCAGCCCGTAGGGCGTCAGGTCGAAATTCTTGCGCACGATCTGCGTCAGGCGCTCGCGCGAGAGGCGGCTGGTACCGAAAGTCTCCACCATGATAGAGGTGGGCTCGGCGACGCCAATTGCATAGGACACCTGCACTTCGCAGCGCTCGGCAAGGCCTGCCGCCACGATGTTCTTGGCGACGTAGCGCGCGGCGTAGGCGGCCGAGCGGTCGACCTTGGAGGGATCCTTGCCGGAAAAGGCGCCGCCGCCGTGGCGCGCGTAGCCGCCGTAGGTGTCGACGATGATCTTGCGTCCGGTGAGACCGCAGTCGCCGACCGGGCCGCCGATGACGAAGCGCCCGGTGGGATTGATGTGATACTTGGTGCGCTTGTCGAGCCACTTGGTCGGCAGCACGGGCTTGAGGATCTCCTCCATCACCGCCTCGCGCAGCATCTTGGTCGATACGTCGGGGCTGTGCTGCGTCGAGAGCACCACTGCCTCGATGCCGACCGGCTCTGCATCCTCATAGCGCAGAGTCACCTGGCTCTTGGCATCCGGCCGCAGCCAGCCGAGCTTGCCGGACTTGCGCACCTGCGCCTGGCGCTTGACCAGACGGTGCGCGAGCGTGATCGGCGCCGGCATCAGCACGTCGGTCTCGTTGGTGGCGTAACCGAACATCAGGCCCTGATCGCCCGCGCCCTGGCGGCGCTCGTCCTTGCGGTCGACGCCCTGGGCGATGTCGGGTGACTGCTTGCCGATGATGTTGAGCACCCCGCAGCTCGCGCCGTCGAAACCCATGTCGGATGAGTCGTAGCCGATGTCGAGCACGGTCTTGCGCACCAGGGCCTCGACATCGACCCAGGCGCTGGTGGTGATCTCGCCGGCCACGATGACGACGCCGGTCTTCACCAGGGTCTCGCACGCCACCCGGCCGCGCTCGTCCGCCTTCAGGATCGCATCGAGCACCGCGTCCGAGATCTGATCGGCCACCTTGTCCGGATGACCTTCGGAAACCGATTCGGAGGTAAAAAGATAGTCATTCGCCATGGGGATAGGACCGCCTGCTCGTCGTCTGGGCCGTGAAGGGCGCCAGTTTAACCTACGGCTGCCGCGCTGCGCGCTAGGAAAAAGCCGCCGCCAGGCGCCGGCTGAAGCCGGCAGCGTCAAAATGGTGATTCTGCGTGCCGCGCGACTCGATCTTGATCGCTCCCATGAGCGCGGCAATATGTCCGGTGCGGCGCCAGTCGAGCCCGTGCAGCAGTCCATGCAGCAGTCCTGCGCGGAACGCATCCCCGCAGCCGGTCGGATCGACCACTGCCTGTACGGGGGCGGCCGCAATGGTGAGCTCCGCGCCGCGGGTATAGATGCTGGCGCCGGCCGCGCCGCGCGTGACGATCAGCGCCTCGGCCCGGGCCGTGATCTCGCCGACGTTCCAGCCGGTCTTCTGCTGCACCAGCTGCCACTCGTACTCATTCAGCGTGACCCAGCGCGCCTGTGAGATGAAGCGCTGCAGGTCCTCGCCGCCGAACAGTGGCAGCCCCTGGCCGGGATCGAAGATGAAGGGGATGCCGGCGGCGGCGAACTGTGCCGCGTGCTCGAGCATGCCCTGGCGACCATCGGGCGCGACGATGCCGACGGCGATATCGCGCGCCTCGCTCACGCGGTTGGCATGGCTGTGCTGCATCGCGCCGGGATGGAACGCAGTGATCTGATTGTCGTCCAGGTCGGTGGTGATGAAGGCCTGCGCGGTCAGCTCGCTGTCGATGACACGCAGATGCTCGGTCGGCACTTGCGCGCCTCGCAACCACTCCTGGTACGGCGCGAAGTCACTGCCGACCGCCGCCATCGGCACACCGGTATCGCCCAACAGGCGCAAGTTGTAGGCAATGTTGCCCGCGCACCCGCCAAACTCGCGCCGCATCTGCGGCACCAGGAACGACACGTTCAGCATGTGAATCTTGTCGGGCAGGATGTGGTTCGCGAACCGGTCCTGGAACACCATGATGGTGTCGTAGGCCATCGAACCGCAGATCAGCGCCCGCCCCGAGGCGCCAGCGAGCAGCGTCATGCCGCGCCGCCCTTGGCGGCAGCGCTGGCGGGGGCGCTGCTCGCGGCAGCCTGCAGCAGCGCCACGGCGCTCTTGCCGATGTCGGTGAGTCCGGCGCCGCCGCGCTCCTCGTAGTACTTCAGCATCTGGGCGCGCATGCGCGGCTCCCAGTAGCGCTTGATGTGGTTGGCTACGTCGCGTGCCGCCCCGTCCTTGTCGGTCGTGCCGGCGAAGAATTCGCCGATCTCGTTGGTCATCTTGATGAGCAGATCGATGTTCATAGGCGCATCTGTCAGGTCAGTCGCTGTGGATGCGCATACACCACGTGCTGCTCGGCGCGCGCGAAGGCCACGAGCGTGAGGCCGCAGCGTTGCGCCAGGCGCACCGCGAAGGCGGTCGGCGCCGAGAGCGCCACCAGCAGCGGGATGCCGACGGTAGCGCACTTCTGCACCATCTCGTAGCTGGCGCGGCTGGTGATCAGCATGAAACCGCCGGCGAAGTCCGCCTGCGCGCGCGCCAGCGCGCCGATGGTCTTGTCGAGCGCGTTGTGGCGGCCGACATCCTCACGCACCAGACGAATCCCTGCCCCGGGGACCACCCAGGCGGCGGCATGCACGCTGCCAGTGCGGGCGTTGATCGGCTGGCGCTGTGCGAGCTCGCTGATCGCCGCGTGCAGCTGTGCCGCGCTCACCGTGACGCCGGCCGGCACCGCGCCGGGCTCGCGGATCGCATCCTCGGCCTTTTCCGCGCCGCACAGCCCGCAGCCGGTGCGACCGGTGAGGTTGCGCCGTCGCTGCAGCAGCTGCGTGAAGCGCTCCCAGGCCACGCTGATTTTGACGTCCGCCGAGGCCTCCCCCTGCACCACCTCGACGCCGCGGATCTCATCGACGGAAGCCACCAGGCCCTCGCTCAGGGTGAAGCCCACCGCGTAATCCTCGAGGTCCGCCGGCGTCGCCAGCATCACCACGTGCGGCACTTCGTGATAGACCAGCGCCACCGGGCGCTCCTCGGCGACCTCATCGGTGGTATGGGCGATGTTGCCGGGCGTCCAGCGCTCGATGACGACCTGCGCGCTGACCGGATCTCCCGAGCGCTGCTTCCCCGGGGCTGGACCGCTCATTGCATCAGGCAGGCGTCCGGTCCTGCTTGCGCTTGCGTACCGGCTTCGGTAGCGCACGCTCGGCCGCGGCGCGCTTCTGCCACGCTTCCTTCTCGTTCACCAACACCACTTCCACCGCGGTCACCTTGTACTCCGGACAGTTGGTGGCCCAGTCGGAGTTCTCGGTGGTCACGACGTTGGCGTTGGTCTCGGGGAAGTGGAAGGTCGTATAGACCACGCCCGGTGCGATCTTCTCCGAGACCTTGGCACGCAGCACGGTCTCGCCGGCGCGGCTGGTGAGTCCGACCCAGTCGCCGTCGCTGATGCCACGCACATCGGCATCGTGCGGGTGGATCTCGAGCACGTCCTCGGAATGCCACACCACGTTGCCGGTGCGGCGCGTCTGCGCACCGACATTGTATTGGGTGAGGATCCTGCCGGTGGTGAGGATCAGCGGGAAGCGGCTGGTGGAGCGCTCACTGGTCGGCACGTACTCGGTCGCCCAGAACTTGCCCTTGCCGCGCACGAACTGTCCGACGTGCATGGTGGGCGTGCCCTCGGGATGTTCATCATTGCAGGGCCACTGGATGCTGCCGAGGCGTTCAATCTTGTCGAAGCTCATGCCGGCGAAGGTCGGCGTGAGCCGCGCGATTTCTTCCATGATCTCGCTGGCATGGTTGTAGTGCATCGGATAGCCGAGCGCCTCTGACAACAGACAGGTGATCTGCCAGTCCTGGTAGCCGGCCAGCGGCTCGATGATCTTGCGCACCGGTGAGGTGCGCCGTTCGGCGTTGGTGAAGGTGCCGTCCTTCTCCAGGAACGACGATCCCGGCAGGAACACGTGAGCGAATTTTGCCGTCTCGTTCAGAAACAGATCCTGCACGATGACGCACTCCATGGAGGCCATCGCGGCATTCACGTGATGGGAGTTCGGATCGGATTGCACGAAGTCCTCACCCTGCACGTACATGCCCTTGAAGCTGCCATCGAGCGCCGCCTCGAACATGTTGGGAATGCGCAGCCCCGGCTCGGACTGCAGCGGCACTCCCCAGGCGGCCTCGAAGCTCTTGCGCACCAGCGGATCCGAGACGTGCCGATAGGCGCTGAACTCATGCGGGAACGAGCCCATGTCGCATGAGCCCTGCACGTTGTTCTGTCCGCGCAGCGGGTTCACGCCGACGCCCTCGCGGCCGAGGTTGCCGGTGGCCATGGCGAGGTTGGCGATCGCCATGACGGTCGTGGTGCCCTGGCTGTGCTCGGTCACGCCGAGCCCGTAGTAGATGGCGCCGTTGGGCGCGCTCGCGTACAGCCGCGCGGCGCGGCGCACCTTGTCCGCGGGCACGCCGGTGATGCTCTCGGAGGCCTCCGGGGAGTTGCGCGACTCGGCGACGAACGCCCGCCATTTCTCGAACGAATCCACCTCACAGCGCGCGGCGACGTAGGCCTCCTTGACCAGGCCCTCCGTCACGACCACGTGCCCCAGCGCGTTCAGCAGCGCGACGTTGGTGCCGGGTGTCAGCTGCAGGTGCTCGTCCGCCTCGATGTGCGGCGAGCGCACCAGTCCGGTCTCACGTGGATCGGCGATGATGAGCTTGGCGCCCTGTCGCAGCCGGCGCTTCAGCTGCGAGCCGAACACCGGGTGCCCGTCGGTCGGGTTGGCACCGATGATCATGATCGTGTCGGCCTTCATGACCGAATCGAACGCCTGGGTGCCGGCGGATTCGCCCAGCGTGTTCTTCAGACCGTAACCGGTGGGCGAGTGGCACACGCGCGCGCAGGTGTCGACGTTGTTATTGCCGAAGGCAGCGCGGACCAGCTTCTGCACCAGGAAGGTCTCCTCGTTGGTGCAGCGCGAGGAGGTGATGCCGCCGACCGAGTCGCGACCGTACTTCGCCTGGATGCGCTTAAGCTCGCTCGCCGCATAACTGAGGGCCTCGTCCCAGGAAGCCTCGCGCCAGTTGTCGCGGATGCTCTTGCGGATGAGCGGCTTCAGCTGGCGATCCTCGTGCGTCGCGTAGCCGTAGGCGAAGCGCCCCTTCACGCACGCGTGACCGTGGTTGGCTCCGCCCGCACGGTCGGGCGCCATGCGCACCACTTCAGTATCTTCACCGCTGCCGCGCACCTCCGCGCGGAAGCTGCAACCCACGCCGCAGTAGGCGCAGGTGGTGGTGACGGCGCGCTCGGCTTTGCCGAGACCGACAATCGCCTTCTCGAGCAGCGCGCCTGTCGGACAGGCCTCGACGCACGCCCCGCAGGAGACACACTCCGACTCGAGGAACGGCTGGTCCTGGCTCGCCGAGACCTTCGATTCGAAGCCGCGTCCCTGGATGGTGAGCGCAAAGGTGCCCTGCACCTCATCGCAGGCGCGCACGCAGCGCGAGCACACGATGCACAGCGTCGGATCGAAGGCGAAATAGGGATTGCTCTCGTCGCGCTCGGCCGGGCGGTGCATGCTGCCCTTGGCGTAGGAGCTGTGCTGCAGGCCGACCGCGTGCGCCATGTCCTCGAGCTCGCAGTGACCCTGCGCCGGGCAGGTGTCGCAGTCGAGCGGATGATCCGACACATACAGATCGATGACGCCACGGCGCAGCTGGGTGAGCTTGGGCGACTGCGTGCGGATCTTCATACCGCTCACCACCGTGGTGGTGCAGGAGGCGGGGTAGCCTTTGCGCCCCTCGATCTCCACCAGGCACAGACGGCACGAGCCGAAGGCCTTCAGCGTGTCGGTGGCGCACAGCTTCGGCACTTTGACACCGGCCAGCGCCGCGGCGCGCATGACGGAAGTGCCCTCGGGCACGGTGACTGCCTGACCGTCGATCTCGAGCGTGACCGGACCTGCGCTCGTGGCCGGCTCGGGAGTGCCGCAGTCTTCATAATCAATCGCGTACATGATCTGCCTCGACGCGCGCTAGCTGACGTGCGCGCGAAAATCCTCGCGGAAATGTTTCAAAGCGCTCTGCACCGGGAAAGGCGCCATGCCGCCCAGCCCGCACAACGAACCCTGCACCATCGTCTCGCACAGCTCCTCGAGCAAGCGCACGTTCCGCTCGCCGTCGATGCCGGCGAGGATGCGGTCGATGACCTCCACGCCGCGCGTCGAGCCGATGCGGCAGGGCGTGCACTTGCCACACGACTCGATCGCACAGAACTCCATGGCGTAGCGTGCCATGCGCGCCATGTCGACGGTGTCGTCGAACACCACGATACCGCCGTGGCCCAGTAGCGCGCCAACGCCGGCGAGTGCCTCGTAGTCGAGGGCGGTATCGAAATGTTCCGGGGGCACGTAGGCGCCGAGCGGTCCGCCGATCTGTACCGCGCGGATCGGCCGGCCACTGGCGCTGCCGCCGCCGTAATCGTACAGCAGCTCGCGCAGGCTCAGGCCGAACGCGCGCTCCACCAGGCCGCCGCGGCGGATATTGCCCGCCAGCTGGATCGGCAGTGTGCCGCGCGACTTGCCCATGCCGAAATTGGCGTAGGCCTCGGCCCCGTGCGCCAGGATCCACGGCACGCTCGAGAGCGTCACGACGTTATTGACGATGGTCGGCTGGCCGAACAGGCCCTTGATGGCCGGCAGCGGCGGACGCACGCGCACTTCGCCGCGCTTGCCCTCCAGGCTCTCGAGCATCGAGGTCTCTTCGCCGCAGATGTAGGCACCGGCGCCCAGACGCACCTCGAGCTCGAAGCGCTTGCCGCTGCCCGCAACGTTGGCGCCGAGATACTGCGCGTCTCGGGCGGCCGCGATGGCGGTCTTGAGCGCGGCGTAGGCGTGCGGGTACTCGGCCCGCAGATAAATGTAGCCCTGCGTCGCCCCGACCGCGATGCCGGCGATCGTCATGCCCTCGATCAGGGTGAGCGGATCGCCCTCCATGAGCATGCGGTCCGCGAACGTCCCCGAGTCGCCCTCATCAGCATTGCAGGCGACGTATTTCTGTGCAGCCGTCTGCTCGAGCACGGTCTTCCACTTGATGCCGGTCGGGAACGCCGCGCCACCGCGGCCGCGCAGACCGGAGGCCGTGATCTGCTGCACGATCTCGGCGCCGGAAAGCGCCAGCGCACGTTTCAGCCCCTGGTAGCCGCCGTGGCGCTCGTAGTCGGCGACGCTCGCCGGATCGACGATGCCGACACGCTCGCACGTCAGCCGCTGCTGACCCTTGAACCAATCGAGCTGATCGGTGAGTCCGTGCCGCAGCGGATGGGCGCCACCTTGAAGAAAGTCGGCGGCGAACAGTCCCGCCACATCCTCCGGCGTCACCGGCCCGTAGGCGATGCGGCCGGCCGGCGTCGCGACCTCGACTAGGGGCTCCAGCCAGTAGGCGCCGCGCGAGCCGGTGCGCACGACCTGCAGCGCGACGTGGCGCCGGGCTGCCTCAGCGGCGATCGCTGCTGCAACCTCGCCCGCGCCGAGCGACAGGGCACCCGAATCGACGGGAATGTAGACAGTGGTCATTTGGGCGACTTGGTCTGTGCCATCAGCGCATCAAAGCGCTGCGGCGTCACCCGGCCGTACAGCTGCCCGTCGATCATCGCCGCCGGTGAGCAGGCACAGTTGCCCAGGCAGTAAATCGGCTCCAGCGTGATCGTCCCGTCCGGGGTCGTTTCGTGAAAATCGATGCCCAGGCGGGCGCGGGCATGCTGCGCCAGGGCCTGCGCCCCCATCGATTGGCAGGCTTCTGCCTGGCACAGGCTGACGGTGTGCGTGCCCGGCCGGGAACGGCGGAAGAAGTGATAAAAGGTGACGACCCCGTGTACCTCCGCCCGCGACAGGTTCAATTCCTCTGCCACCACGGGAACGGCGCCGGCAGGGACGAAGCCAAGCTCGCCCTGGATGGCGTGTAACACTTCCAAAAGCGGTCCGGGGCGTCCTTTGTGTTCGGCGACAATGCGCCTCACGGCGGCACTGTCGGCCGTCGGTAGGGTCTCCATAGACTCATCAGTATACGTCCGGCGGACGGGAGGGGCTTGTAATAGACCGCCGGAATGCTGGAAAGCTCAAGAAATGCGAAAACTGTGTCCCGTTCGCACTTTTTAACTCCGGCGCTGGCGCTGTCATGGCTCGCGGGGACGCTCGGCTCCGCCGCGGGAGCGGCGGCCGATTTTGGCTCATTTTCCCTGGGCGGCAGCCTTGCCCTGACCAGCGATTACATCTATCGCGGCTTGTCAGAGAGCAACGATCACCTGGCCCCGCAAGTGGACCTGCATGTCGATGACTCGAGCGGCGATTTCCTCGGCGTGTGGAGCTCGACGCGCGACCAGCACTTCGATCCGTATGCGAACTACGATCTCGAGCTCTATCTCGGGCACCACTTCGATTTCAATGGCAGCTGGGGCGCGACCCTCAGCGGCCGCAGTCATTACTACCTGGGCGGTTCCCAGGAAACATCGGCGGACTACCAGGAGCTCGCCGCGACGGTGACCTATCTGGACCGCTGGTCGCTGTCACTGACGGCGATCCCGAACGCGGTACGCTACTGGTACGGCTACCGCCTGAGCCGCAATCCCGCCTATGTCGCCGACTCCAGCCTGCAGTGGCTGATCGGCAGCGGCTGGTTCGTGACCGGGGGTGCCGGCTACTACTATGTCACCGGCACCGGTCCGGGCATCGAGTCCAGCGGTGGCTATCTCTACGGCAATGCAGGTGTCGCCTTCGAATTCCGGGGCTGGCGCTTCGATCTCGGCTACTTCCTCACCCAGAACCACGCCCGCGAACTGTTTCCGTATCCGATTGCCAATGAGCACTTCGCCGGTACCGTGGCGTGGCGCTTTTGACCGCAGCGCGGCCGCGGGGCGATAGTAATGCGGCCGGGCCATTGAACCCGCGCGGGCCCGGATGACACTTACCGCGCAAGGGCGGTTTTAAAGTGCAAGCGGGCAGTTACAGCGATCAAGGCATGTCGGAGCTCAATGCCCGCGGGACCGGCGGTGCGGCGCGGGAGGTACAACTCATCGCGCGCATCGGCGAGGGCGATCGCAAGGCCTTCGAGGAGCTCTACAACCTCTATCACCGCCGCATGGCGCGCTTCCTGATGCGCCTCACTCGCCGCTATGACGTTGCCGAGGAGGTCATCAACGACACCTTCTGGGTGGTGTGGTGCAAGGCCAAGACTTTCCGCGGCGAGTCACAGCCCTCGACCTGGATCCTGGGCATCGCCTACCGCAAGGCGCGCAACGCCTTCCGCTCCTCGGCTCGGCTGTCCGAACAGAACCTGGAGGTGCAGCTCGAACCACTCACGACCGAGAGCCCCGCCAGCAGTGAAGAGCTGCGTGACTGGCTCGGTCAGGCGCTGGGCCAGTTGCCGATCGAGCAGCGGCTCGCGGTGGAGCTGTGCTACGAGTTGGGTCATTCGTGCGAGGAGATCGCAGCGATCATGAATTGTCCCGTCAATACCGTGAAGACGCGTCTGTTCCACGCGCGCGCCAAGCTGCAGAAGCTGCTGCCGCAGCTCGCCAGTCCCGCCGCTGACACGGCGCGCGAGCTGCGCGGACCGTGAGCACCGAGCCGCAGCACGCCGAGTGCTGGCAGCTGCTGCCGTGGCTCGCCAACGGCCGCCTGTCTGCGACCGAGCGCACCGCGGTGGAGCAGCATGTGCACGGCTGCCCGGCCTGCGCGCAGGAACTGGCAGCGCAGCGGCGCGTATACCAGACGCTTACCGCGCCGGAGCGCGTGACCTATGCGCCCGGACCGTCCTTTCGCAAACTGCTCGAGCGCATCGACGGCGCCGCGCCGCGCGCGGCTGTGCGTGCGCCGCGCGGCCGGCGCCGCTCGGACAGCGCGGCGCTCAGCTGGCGACCTCCCGGTCTTGCCTGGGCGGCCAGCGTACTGCTGCTGTTCGGCGCGGCGTTCTGGGTCACCGGTTACCGCTGGTCGCAGCCGCTCTACGTCACGCACACCAGCGGCGCGCCGGCTGCCGCGGGCGTACTGCACATCGCCTTCGTCCCGACGCTCTCGGTCGTCGAAGCGAGCGCGCTGCTGCGCGCCAGCGGCGCGCGCATCGTCGAGGGGCCGGACGCGAGCGGCGTGTTCGGGGTGCGCGCCGCGCAGCAGACGGGGACCGCGGAGCCCGGCGGCGTGAGCCCGCAGCTGCGCGCTCTGGCGAGGCGGCTGGGCGCCGATCAGCGTGTGCGCTGGGTCGAACCGCTGCCGCAGGTCGAAGGGCCGGTGCGTGCCCCGGGATCCTGATGCCGCGCCTGCGCAGTGCTGCCCTGTGGCTGGCCCTGCTCGCCGCTGGCCTCGCCAGCGGCGCAGAGCCGGGGCCCTCCGCGCCACGCATCGTGGTCGCCTTTGCCAACCCCGCGCCGCAGCCGCTGCTGCCGGCGGGCACGAGCGGCAGCTTCTACTCCGGCAGCGGTTATCATAACGGCCAGAGCGCCCGGCAACAGGCGCGCCGCATCGCCCGCAGCTACGGCCTGCGCGAACTCGACAGCTGGCCGATCCAGGCGCTGTCGATGCACTGTGTGGTTTTCGAGATCACCGACGGCCGCCCGGCCGCGGGCGTGCTCGCCGCCGTGTCCAAGGAGTCCGGCGTACTGCTCGCCCAGCCGCTGAACGAATTTCACACTCTCACGACTGCGGCCGATGCTGCCTACAACGACCCGCTGTATGACCTGCAGACCAACCTGACCACGCTCGGCATCGCCCGCGCCCACCAGCGCGCTCAGGGCGCGGGCGTGCGTATCGCACTCATCGATACCGCGGTCGACGTCAGTCACCCGGACCTCGCCGGGCGCATCGTGCGCAGCCATTCGTTCCTCAGCGCGCCGGCCGCCGCCGCCGGCTCCCTGCGCCACGGCACCGCGATGGCCGGACTGATCGCCGCGGTCGCCAACAACCACATCGGCATGGTGGGGATCGCGCCGCTCGCGCGCATCGAGGTGTTCGAGGCCTGCTGGCAACTGAATGCCGATGCCGATGCCGCCGCCTGCAACACCTTTACGCTGGCGCGCGCGCTCGCCGCCGCGCTTGCCTCCGGGGCACCGCTGGTCAACATGAGCTTCGCGGGGCCGGCAGATCCGTTGCTCGCAGCCCTCGTACAGGTCGGGCTGCGGCGCGGTGTGGTGTTCGTCGGCGCCGCTGCGGAGCCCGCGGCGCCCTTCCCGACTGCGATCGAGGGCGTGTTGACCGCGAGCGGCACGGATGCGCCGCCGGCGCAGGCGCTCGCCGTGCCCGCGCAGCATGTGCTGACGCTGCGCCCGCACGGCCAGTACGACTTCGCCTCCGGCTCCTCGGTGGCCGCGGCCGAAGTCACCGGTGTGATCGCACTGCTCATGTCCGCCGCCGCCGGCCGGCTGGATGCGCCGGCTTTGCGCACGCTGCTCAAGGCCGACACCGCGGCGCTCGATGTCAACGCCGCGCTCGCACTCATCGACAGTCGCGGCCACGCCGCGCTCGCCGCGCGCACGCACTGAGACGGCTTGACCGCCTGCCAGGCGCTGGCCATGCTGAGGGTCATGCCGGACGCACCCGCCGGTCTCAGCTGGGATCTCATCACCGCGGCACGCCA
>DATHMN010000112.1:0-3844 GCA_035487135.1 Steroidobacteraceae bacterium
TTCTCGGCCGCCACAGGTGCGGGCGCCGCCTGGGTCGCCGCGCCGGCGCTGAGGCACAGCGCTGCTGCAATCAGGAGTGGTGCGCGTAGCATCGGTTTCCCCAAGCCGGACGCGCTGATGATGCACGTTTTGAGCCTCCGACGAGCCGGAGACGGTGGCTTTGCGGCGAGTCTGGCACAACAGCGCGGTACGGGAAAGGTGGGCACGTCCCGCTGCGGCGCGGTTTGACCCGCCCTAGCGCCTACCGTAGAGTCTGCGGCTCTCACGATTGAGAATAATCGATAATCGATAAAGCCCGATGCCCGCCGTAGCGCTGCAGTCGCTGTGGTCCGCCACGGCCCCGCCGGGTCCGCAGTGCGCAGCATTGAACGCTGCGCGCACCACGCAGGTGGCGGTGGTGGGCGCCGGCTACAGCGGTCTGAGCGCAGCGCTGCACCTGGTTGAGGCCGCACGCGATGTTGTCGTGCTCGAGAGCCGCGAGATCGGCGAGGGCGCCTCGGGGCTGAACGGTGGCCAGGTGATCCCCGGGGTCAAGCACGATCCGGACACCCTCGAGGAGCTCTTTGGCGCAGCGCTCGCCGAGCGTCTGATCGACACGGTCGCGCACGCTCCGGACGTGGTCTTCGAGCTCATCGAGCGGCTGAAAATCTCCTGCGACGCCACGCGCACCGGCTGGATCCAACCGGCGACCTCGGACGATGCCGGGCGGCAGCAGGCCGCGCGCGTGCTGCAATGGCAGCGACGCGGTGCAGCCGTGAAGCTGCTGTCGCGTGCCGAAGTCGCCCAGCTCACCGGCTCCACGCGTTACCGCGGCGGTCTCATCGATCTTCGCGGCGGCACGGTGCAGCCGTTGTCCTACGTGCGCGGGCTCGCGCACGCGTTCCTCGCGCGCGGCGGACGGCTGTTCGCGCGCAGTCCGGCGCTCAGGCTGACCCACGTCGCGGCTGGTTTTCGCATCGACACACCCGCGGGCAGCGTGAACGCACCGCTCGTCATCATCGCCACCAACGCCTATACCGGTTCCCTCACCCCGCAGCTGCGCCGCTCGGTGGTGCCGGTTCCCTCTTTCCAGGTCGCTACCGCGCCAATTCCCCCGGCGTTGCGGGCGACGATATTGCCGGGCGGGCAGGCCGCCTCGGACACCGCGCGGTTACTTCGGTACTTTCGCGTCGATGCCAGCGGCCGCCTGGTGATGGGTACACGCGGCAGCTTCACCGCGGCCCCGACGACGCGCACAGTGCGCCATCACTACCGGGCGGTGCAAGAGATCTACCCGCAGCTCGAGGGTCTGCCCTTCGAATATCACTGGGGCGGACTTGTGGCGTTGACGCCCGATCACCTGCCCCACCTGCACGAACTCGCGCCCGGGCTCTTCGCCGGCCTCGGTTACAATGGGCGCGGGGTTGCGATGGCGACGGTAATGGGGCGACTGCTGGCGCGTCGAGCGCTCGGTACGCCGGCCGCGGAACTCGGTTTACCCGCGACGCCGCTGCGGCGCGTGCCGTTGCATGTTTTCAGTGGCCTCGGGGTGCGCGCGACGATCCAGTACCTGCGTCTCAGAGATGCGCTGGCGCGCTCACGCAGCTGACGCCTCTCAAGCAGGAGCTCGATGAACGCGACCAAGACCGTGCTGCTGATCGTACTGGTGCTGGTGAACATCGCCTTCGTGTACGGGTGGATCTGGTCGGTGCGCCGCTATCGGCTCAGCGGCCGTCCGACAGCGGCGGATATCGCGATCGGTCTTGGCACGGATTTCCTGGACACGCTTGGTATCGGCTCCTTTGCACCGACCACTGCGCTCTTTAAGTTTCGCGGTGCCCCGGCCGATGAACTGATCCCGGGCACGCTCAACGTCGGTCACAACGCGTCGGCGTTTCTCTCGACCCTGCTCTTCGTCACCTCGGTTACCGTCGACCCGACGCTGCTCGCCTGCATGATCGGCAGCGCCACGCTCGGTGCGTGGCTCGGCGCCGGGGTCGTGAGCCGCCTGCCGCGGCGCTCGATTCAGCTGTTCATGGGCATTGCGCTGTTGATCGCGGCGGCTTTCTTCGTGATGCGCAACCTCGATGTGTTTCCGCCCATGGGCACCGCCTTCGCACTCAGCGGCTGGCGGTTCGTGGTCGCGGTGGCAATCAACTTCGTGCTCGGCGCGCTCATGAGCATCGGCATCGGCAACTACGCCCCCAGCATGATTGTGCTTGCGCTCCTCGGTATGCACCCCCTGGCCGCGTTCCCCATCATGATGGGCAGCGACGGCCTGGTGCAGCCGGTGGCCAGTCTCGGCTTCTTTCGCGCGGGGCGCTTCTCCCATCCGGTCTCGCTCGGCCTCGTCATGGGAGGGGTCGTCGGGGTGCTGATTGCCTTCTACATCGTCAAGCAACTGCCGCTCACCACCATGCGCTGGCTCATCATCGTGGTCGTTACCTATGCGGCGGTGTCCATGCTGCGCTCGGCGTATGCCGGCCGGGCCGCGGCGGCTGCCGCCATACCGTGAGACCGCGGCTCGTTCACGCTCAGCCCGCTTCCCAGCCCATGCGCACCGCGACCAGGTGACCGCCCGCGCGCGCGCGCTCCGGGGCAGGTGTGCTGACTGGCTGAGCGGCGCGCTCCATCGCGCACTGGGCGACTTCGTGCGCCTGCACGGCCGGGGTCACACTGAATACCGCTGCGATGATCACTCCCAGCATCAGGTTGATGACGAGCGATCCCACTACTCCAAATGTCGTTGCCTTCATAAAATATCTCCTCCCAAGCAGATGTCCGGTGTGGCTATAAGACACTTTCACACCCGCCGCCGTCAGCGGCTGCGGTACGGGCCCATCCTCGCGGCCAACGGATTCGTCCCCTGGGGCACCCGGCGGCCTCGAATTGATAGGTGTCACGCTCCCTTTGACGCAGCCGGAATGCCCTTGGTTTAAGGCCGGGGGGAGGTCGATAGCGTGCGGACCACTTCTACGATCATCGCGATCACAGCCACGCTCGTCCTGGGGGTCTGGGT
Organism: Steroidobacteraceae bacterium; assembly: GCA_035487135.1. GTDB lineage: Bacteria > Pseudomonadota > Gammaproteobacteria > Steroidobacterales > Steroidobacteraceae > 13-2-20CM-66-19. The sequence goes on from DATHMN010000112.1 coordinate 2,999, forward strand.
GGCCATCGAGGTGAGTCCCTGGCCGTCGGCTCTGGCGATCCGCTACCTCTTCGACAGCGACGCCTGGCGCACGAACGCGGCACTTGCCGGGCGAGTCCCTGCGGGTGTCGAGGCGCGCCGCAACGAGAGCTACGATCCTGGCGAGCCGGACGCGCGTCTCGACGTGTTCTGCCCCGCTGCGGCGCACGCGGAGCATCGAGCGCTGCTCACCATCGTGTGGATTCACGGCGGGGCCTTTCTCTCCGGGAGCAAGGATCAGATCACCAACTACGCGCAGATCCTGGCTGCAGGTGGCTACACCGTGGTCACGGTGGACTACTCGCTCGCGCCGGAGCGGCAGTATCCGACACCACTGCGTCAGCTGAACGCTGCACTCACGTACCTGCAGGAGAATGCGGCGTGGCTGCACGTCGATCCGCAGCGCTTTGTTGTGGCGGGCGATTCCGCCGGAGCATTGCTCGCAGCTCAGGTTGCGAACATGGTCACCTCACCCGACTACGCGCATGCGCTCGGTCTGGCCCCGACGCTCAAGCCCTCGCAGATCGTCGGACTGCTGCTTTATTGCGGTCCTTACGAGATGCGGCGCGCCGCCGCAGCCGGAGCGCTCAACTGGTTCCTACGCACGGTGCTCTGGTCATACAGTGGGCGGCGGGACTTTGCGAACGACCCGCGCCTGGCAACGCTTGCGGTGGTGAACTACCTAACGCCGCAATTTCCGCCGAGCTTCATTTCGGTCGGCAATGCCGACCCGCTGTCGCAGCAGTCACACGCGCTGGCGGCAGCGCTCAGGGCCCGCGGCGTTCGCGTGGATAGTCTGTTCTTTGCAGATGACTACGCTCCGGGTCT
>DATHMN010000113.1:0-17811 GCA_035487135.1 Steroidobacteraceae bacterium
GGGTATGGCGGCCGCCCGCCGCGCCGCACATCGCAGCAAGGAGACCACCGATGAAGCTCTACTATTTCCCTGCCGCCTGCTCGCTCGCTTCCAACATCGCGCTGCGCGAGGCCGGCCTCAAATTCGAGCTGGTGAAGGTCAACCACCACAGCATGAAGACCGCCGACGGCCTGGACTTCAGCGAAATCAACCCGAAGGGCTACGTGCCGGCGCTGCGGCTCGATGACGGTCAGGTGCTGACCGAAAATGTCACCGTGCTGCAATACATCGCCGACCGCAACCCGGCCTCGCAGCTGGCGCCGGCGTTCGGCACCATGGAACGTTACCGGCTGATGGAGTGGCTCAGCTTTATCAACTCTGAGATCCACAAGACCTTTACCCCCTTGTTCCGTCAGGACGCGCCCGAAGACACCAAACAGTACGCCCGCAAGAACCTGACCACGCGCTTGGATTATCTGGAGCGTGTGCAGGCGGATAAGACCTTCCTCATGGGCAATCAGTTCACCGTGGCCGATTGTTATCTGTTCGCGGTGCTCAGCTGGGCGGCGCTCGTGAAACTCGACATCGGCCAGTGGCCCAATCTCAAGCGCTACAGTGAGCGTGTCGGCGCCCGACCACACGTGGTCGAGGCGCTCAAGTCCGAAGGACTGGTCAAATAGACAGGTTCTAACCGGACCGGGCCTTCGCGGCGTGTCGTGCCGCTGTTTGCTGTTACCATCGCCGGGCAGGGTTTGCATTTGAGAGGAAGCAATGGCCACCAAACTCAACAAACAATTGAAGCGCGAGATCGACGTCGACGGTAAGCCCTACATGGTGACTCTCTCGCCCGAAGGCGTGAAGCTGACGGAGAAGGGCAAGAGGCTGGGACGCGAGCACAGCTGGAAGGAACTGATTGGCGGTGAGGCGGCTGCCGCGGGGGGCGCCGCCGGCTCATCGTTCGGCGAGATCACCTGATCCAGGCCTGAGGCACGACACGATGGCGCAGGAGCGGCTGCGGGAACTGTTGGGGCGCGCGCGCGCGCGACTCAATGCCGGCAGCCTCGACCGCGAGTCGCACCAGCTGTTCACCACGGTGATGCGCGATGTCGAGATCGCGCTCGGCTCCGGCAGTGCAGCGGCCCAGGCGCCGCGGCTGGAAGCGCTGGCGGCGAAGTTCGAGGCGGGTCATCCGAAGCTCGCTGAGACGATGCGCGAGCTGATCGACGCCCTCGTCAAGGCGGGCATCTAGCCCTTTCTCAAAAGAACAGGCCCGGCGTTGTCGCCAACGCCGGGCCTGTTGTTGGCGGGTGCGCGGCGCGCGCCGCGCACCACTTCAGTCGTCCATCAGGAAGCTGCGCAGCTGCTCGCTGCGGCTCGGGTGCCGGAGCTTGCGCAGCGCCTTGGCCTCGATCTGCCGGATGCGCTCACGGGTGACGTCGAACTGCTTGCCGACTTCCTCGAGGGTATGGTCGGTGTTCATGTCGATGCCAAAGCGCATGCGCAGCACCTTGGCCTCGCGTGGCGTGAGCTGCGCCAACACCGCGTGCGTGGTCTCGCGCAGCGACTCCATCGTGGCCTGGTCGATGGGCGAGGCCACCGAGGTGTCCTCGATGAAATCGCCCAGGTGCGAATCCTCGTCGTCGCCGATGGGCGTCTCCATGGAGATCGGCTCTTTGGCGATCTTGAGTACCTTGCGTACCTTGTCTTCCGGCATCTCCATGCGCACCGCCAGTTCCTCCGGCGTCGGCTCGCGGCCCATCTCCTGCAGCATCTGCCGCGAAATGCGGTTCAGCTTGTTAATGGTCTCGATCATGTGCACCGGAATGCGGATCGTGCGCGCCTGATCGGCGATCGACCGGGTGATCGCCTGGCGGATCCACCAGGTGGCGTAAGTGCTGAACTTGTAGCCGCGGCGGTATTCGAACTTGTCGACCGCCTTCATCAGGCCGATGTTGCCTTCCTGGATCAGATCGAGGAACTGCAAGCCGCGGTTGGTGTACTTCTTGGCGATAGAGATCACCAGGCGCAGGTTGGCCTCGACCATCTCTTTCTTGGCGCGACGTGCCTTGGCCTCACCGATCGACACCTCACGGTTCACTTCCTTGATGTCGTTGATGGTGAGGTGATAGATCACCTCGAGCTGCTCGAGCTTCTTCTGGCGGCGCTCGATCTCGTCCTTGAACTTCGCAAGCGGCGCCGAGTATTTCTTGCCGCCCTTGACATGTTTGCCGAGCCAGCGCGGGTTGGTCTCGTTCTTGGGGAACGAGGCGATGAAGTCCTTGCGCGGCATGCCGGCATCGCGCACCGCGATGATCATGATCTCCTTTTCCAGCTGCCGTACTTCGGAGACGTGCGTGCGCAGGTTGAGGATGAGCGCGTCGAACATGCGCGGCGACAGCCGCAGCTCCATGAACTCGTCGGCCAGCTTCTTGCGCTGGCGCAGCGTCTTCGGATCCTTGGCGCCGAGCTTGAGAATCGAGGCCAGTACCTGCTGGTGAATCTTGGCGATCGAGGCAAACCGGTTGGCGGCCTCGACCGGATCCGGACCGGTGTCGACGGCTTCCTCTTCGCTGTCGCCGTTGTCCTCGCCCTCTTCCTCTTCTTCGTTCTTCTCCTCGGCCGCGACCACTTCCAGCTTGGTCGGATTCTGCGGCTGAGCGATCACATCCGGCGCGTTCGGGTCGATGAAGCCGACGATCACGTCCACCAGGCGTGACTGACCGGTCTTCACCGGTTCGTAGGCCTTCAGCAGAAAGTCGAAGGTCGGCGGGTAGAGCGCGAGCGCGCGCCGTACCGCATCGAGACCTTCCTCGATGCGCTTGGCGATGCGGATCTCGCCCTCACGGGTGAGCAGCTCCACCGTGCCCATCTCGCGCATGTACATGCGCACCGGATCGGTGGTGCGGCCGAGTTCGGCATCGAGCGCGGCGAGCGCAGCAGCCGCCTCTTCAATCGCCTCTTCGTCAGCCGGTGCGGAGGGTTCGGACGCCAGCAACGACTCGGTGTCCGGTGCCTTTTCGTACACCGGAATGCCCATATCGTTGATGGTGTTGACGATATCTTCGATCTGTTCCGGATCGACGATCTCGGAAGGCAGGTGGTCGTTGACCTGCGCGTAGGTCAGGTAGCTCTGCTCCTTGCCGCGCGCGATCAACAGCTTCAGCTGCGACTGGCGCTCCTCGGGCATCACCGGTACGCGCCGCTCGATACCGAGCGGGCGCTTGTCGTTGAGCTTGCCGGCCGCGGACTTGCCGTCCACCGGACGCGCGCCGTCAGCCTTGCCCGGCGCTGCGACCCGCGCCGCAGCAGGCAAAGGCTTCTTCGTCAGCAGCGCGTGCTTGCCGTGATCCTTGTCGCGCGGGCTGCTCGTGGCCGCGACCACCTTCTCGGCGGCGGACTTCACCGGTTTGCTGGACTGTGCTGCGGGGCGCTTTTTGTGTGCGGTCTGGGGCTTGTGCTTGCGTGTCATGGCTCGGGAAAGCGCAGAAGGCTTGGTTCCCCTATGTGCTGCCGAAACGGGAGCGGCGCAAGGGGGCCTGAGGCAAAGCGCGGAATTTTATTTGAGTCGGGGTGAATCACCAAACTTATTTCCATCAGAGTTGTGAACTGCTCAGCCTCCGCGCACTTCGCGGCGTCCTAATTTTCCTATAAGTCTCTGAAATTCCTCAATTTCTGAGGCCGCCAGGCTACCGCCCTTGCTCTTCGTCTCAAGCGCCTCCAGGCGCCGCGCATCGGCCTGGTGGGCGAGCTTCAGCAGGGCGGCCCGCAGCTCCTGGCTGGCGGCCCCCTCACCGGTAATGACCTCCTCGCGCTCGAGGAGTTTCTGCAGCGATTCGCCCTCGGGACGGTCGGCGAAGCGCTGAATGATCTGGGCGGCGATCTGCGCCGGATGGGACGCAAGGTCATCCAGCAGCTCGCGCAGCAAGGCAACACCGGGCTCCTCGCTCTCCTCGAGCCCGGCGCGCTCGGCCGCACTCACCTCGCGAGCGATGGCCGGATAGTGCAGCAGACGCACGATCGCCTGGCGCACCAAGCTGCCGCGTCCGGCACCGCGCGCAGCGCGCGACGGGCGCCGCGGCGGCTCGCTGAGCGGCGCTGCCGGACGTCCCGGATTCCACAGCTGCGCGAGCCGGGGCGCGGACAGACCGATCACGGTCGCGAGCCGCTCGAGCAGCAGTTCCTGGTACACGCCCTCGGGCACCTTGGCGTACAGCGGCCGGGCGCTCTCGGCAAAACGCGCGCGTCCGTCGGCGTGCGTCAGATCGCTCTGCTCCGACAGCTCGCGCACCAGATATTCCGACAGCGGCAGCGCCGACTGCAGGCGCTGCTCGAACGCCGCCGCGCCCTCGGCACTCACCAGGGTGTCCGGGTCGTGACCCTGCGGCAGAAACAGGAAGCGGATCTCGCGCCCCTCGCGCGCCTCGGGCAAGCCCTGCTGCAGGGCGCGCCAGGCTGCCGCGCGCCCGGCGCGATCGCCGTCGAAAGCGAAGACCACCGCGGGCACCAGGCGAAACAGGCGGCGCAAGTGCTCCGGAGTCGTGGCGGTGCCGAGGGTGGCCACGGCGTAATCGATGCCCGCCTGATGCAGCTGCACAGTATCCATATAGCCTTCGACGACGATGAGCCGCGAAAGGTTGGGACGCGCGCGGCGCGTCTCGTACAGACCATAGAGCTCGCGCCCCTTGTGAAACAGCGGCGTCTCGGGCGAGTTCAGGTACTTGGGCTCACCGGCATCGATCACGCGTCCGCCGAAGGCGATCACGCGGCCGCGCGCATCGCGGATGGGGAACATCAGTCGGTCGCGAAAGCGGTCATAGTGGCGTTCGCCGCCGTGTGACTGGCCGCGCTCGCGCTCGACGATGAGGCCGACCTCGGTGAGGCGCGTGCGTGCGCCGTCATTGCCACCGAAGCGCTTGAGTACCTCGTTCCAGGAGTTGGGCGCATAGCCGATGGCGAAGCGTTCGATGGTCTCGCGGCTGAGTCCGCGGGCTGCCGCATAGTCCCGGGCACGCGCCTCGCGCGCGAGTGCCGTGCCGAAAAACGCTGCGACCTGTGCCATCAGCTCGAACAGCGAATCGTCGGCGCGCCGCGGCCCCGCATCAGCGCCGCCCTCGTGCGGTACCTCGAGGCTCAGGCGCAGGGCCAGCTCCTCGACCGCCTCGGGGAAACTCATGTGGTCGTGATCCATGAGAAAGCCCACCGCGGTGCCGTGCTTGCCGCAGCCGAAGCAGTGATAGAACTGCTTGTCGGGGCTCACCCAGAAGGAGGCGGTCTTTTCGTTGTGGAACGGGCAGCAGGCCTTGAACTCGCGCCCGGATTTCTTCAGCTGCACGCGTGCGCCGATGACCTCGACGATGTCGGTGCGTGCGATCAGCTCATCGATGAAAGTCTGCGGGATGCGTCCCAAGTGCCGCGCCCCCTTGAGCTCAGGCGCCGTTAGCCGAGCTTCTGCTTGATGCGTGCGCTCAGCGCGCCCATGTCGGCGCGGCCCTGGGCCTTCGGCTTCACGGCCGCCATCACCTTGCCCATGTCCTTGAGCGAGCTTGCGCCGGTGGCGGCGATGGCCTCGGTGATGAGTGCCTCGATCTCCGCCGCGCTCATCTGCGCCGGCAGGTAGCCCTGCAGCACTTCGATTTCGGCGTTTTCCTTCGCTACCAGGTCGGCGCGCTTGCCGCTCTCGAACTGTGTCACCGCCTCGCAGCGCTGCTTGATCATCTTCTCGAGCACGGCCAGCACCTGCGTGTCATCGAGCGTGATACGTTCATCGACTTCGCGTTGCTTGATGGCGGCGAGCGCGAGCCGGATGGTTCCGAGCCGCTCCTTGTCGCCGGCGCGCATCGCCGTCTTCATGTCCTCGGTAATGCGTTCCCTCAGCGCCATGATGTGCGCCGGATCAGCGGGGAGTGCGCATCCCGTCGCGCGAAACCCGCTTCATGTGGCGCTTGATCGCCGCGGCCTTCTTGCGCTTGCGCTCCTGGGTCGGCTTCTCGTAGAACTCGCGCCGGCGCAGCTCGGTGAGAATGCCCGCCTTCTCACAGGCGCGCTTGAAACGCCGCAGGGCGGCATCGAAGTATTCATTCTCACGCACACGGACGCTCGGCATTCACGAACCTCAAGTCATTGATCGGACTGGAAATCTGCGGCCCGGAGCCTGACGGCCGCGCGCGACGCAGCCTGCAGGGGGCGGGGGATTCTAAAGGAGCCCCGCGGCAAAGGCAAAACGGCTGTGACGCTGTCTTTGTGCGGTTATTTCACTGACAGGCGCAGCGTGCCTCGGTGATGCAGATGGCACTGCCTCCGGGGATCTCCTGGCCCGGAGCACAGGAGGCATTCTGCGCGCCGCAGCTGACCGAGCAGCCCGCACAGCTGCCCTGGGGCGAGGACTTGGGCGCGCTGCAGCTGTTGTTCTTGGCCGGCGGGCTCACCACCGGGATGCCGATGATCGGCAGCACGGCCATGCCAGCGGCGGGGGGCTGCGCGCTGGCGGCATTCGCCGCCGCGGCCGCGCGCGCATCGGCGTAGGCCCTCGGCCCCTGCGCCACGCATTGCACGTAGGGATCGGTGCCCGGCTGCAGGCCGTAGACCTGGCTGCACTGCTGGGCGTTGGACGCCTGCTGCTGCTGATAAGCCTGATCCATCGCCGCACAACCGGCGAGCGCGGCCAGAGCCAGTGAGCAGAGCAGTCTCGCGACGAGGTTCATGTCGGTGTACTCAGCGTGTTGAATCGTGATGGCCGATCGGCACGACGTTTATTCCATATATTACTCCCCGCTACCGCGGGTGCTCCGCCGTTTGCACTACAATTTTTCCCATGCGCGTGCTCGCCGTCGAATCTTCCTGCGATGAGAGCGCCGTCGCGGTGCTCGATAGCCGCGCCGGGCTGCTGGCGCACGCCCTGTTCAGCCAGGTGGACCTGCACGGCGCCTATGGCGGAGTCGTGCCCGAGCTTGCCTCGCGCGATCACGTGCGCCGCCTGCTGCCGCTGGTCACACTGGCGCTCGAGCAGGCCGGCAGTGTGCCGCGGGACTTGAGTGGGGTGGCCTATACCGCAGGTCCGGGGCTGATCGGGGCGCTGCTCACCGGGGCCGCGCTCGCGCGCAGCCTGGCGTACGCCTGGGGAGTGCCCGCGATCGGTGTGCATCACCTGGAGGGCCACCTGCTGGCCCCGCTGCTCGAGGCCGAGCCGCCGCCGTTTCCACACCTGGCACTCTTGGTCTCGGGCGGCCACACGCTGCTGATCGAAGTCGCCGCGATCGGCGACTACCGGGTGCTCGGCGCCAGCCGCGACGATGCCGCCGGGGAAGCCTTCGACAAGACCGCCAAGCTCCTTGGCCTGCCGTACCCGGGCGGCCCGCAGCTCGCGCAGCTGGCCGAGCAGGGCACGCCGCAGGTGTTCAGCTTCCCGCGGCCGATGCTGGACCGGGCCGGTCTCGAGTTCAGTTTCTCGGGCCTGAAGACCGCGGTGCTGCACGCGGTGCAGGCGCGCGAGCTGACCGCGGCGGTGCGTGCCGATGTAGCGCACGCGGTGCAGGAGGCGATCGTCGACACCCTGATCGCCAAGGCGCTGCGCGCGCTGGCGCAGACCGGGCTCACCGCGCTGGTGGTCTCGGGCGGCGTCAGCGCCAATCGCCGGCTGCGCGCGCAGCTCACGGCCGCCGCCGGCCGTCAGGGCGCGCGCGTGTACTATCCGCGCATCGAATTCTCCACCGACAACGCGGCGATGATTGCGGTCGCGGGACTGAAGCGCCTCGCGGCCGGCCAGCACGATGACCTGGCGATCCACGCGCGCGCGCAGTGGCCGCTCGAGAACCTGCCGGCGGTGAACGCATGAATCACGACCAAGACCGCATCTTTCTGCACGGGCTGCGCGCCGAATGCATCATCGGCTTCATCGACTGGGAACGCCGCGTCAAGCAGACCGTAGAGCTCGACATTGAGCTGCCGGTCGACTGCCGTCGCGCAGCACTCAGTGACGAAGTCGCCGATACGCTCGACTACAAGAAGGTGGCCAAGCGCGTGCAGGCCTTCATCGAGGCCTCCGAGTTCAAGCTGGTGGAGACGCTCGCCCACCGCCTGGCGCTCACCATCCTCGAGGAGTTCGCGGTGGCCTGGGTACGCATCTCGCTCAACAAACCCGGCGCGATCCGCAGCTCGCGCGATGTCGGCGTCGTGATCGAGCGCAGCCGCGCGGATCTCAGTGGCGCGGCCGCGCGGAGCTGAGCCGTGCCCGCGGTGTATGTCGCCGCTGGGAGCAACATCGCTCCCGCACGCCATCTCGCTCTGGCGATGAGCGAGCTGGCGCGCGAATTTCCCGGCACGCGCTTCTCGACCGCCTACCGCAATCAGGCCGTCGGCTTCAGCGGCGAAGATTTCATCAACCTGGTCGCAGGCTTCGCTACGGCGTTGCCGGTGCGCGCCGTACTCGAGCGGCTGCACGCCATTGAGACGCTGTGCGGCCGGCCGCGCGCCGCGCCACGCTGGGCACCGCGCTCGATGGACCTCGACGTGCTGCTGTACGGCGAGCTGATCTGCGATGAGCCGGACCTGCGCTTGCCGCGCCCCGACCTGCTGAAGCGCGCCTATATGCTGGGTCCGTTGGCGCAACTCGCGCCCGACGTGCGTCATCCGACAGAGCACCTCACCATCGGCGAGCTGTGGCGACGCTTCGACCGCGACGCCCATGCGCTCGAGCCGGTGACGCTGCCGGCCCTGGCGCGCTGAGGCGGTGCTCCTTCTTAATTACCAGCCGATGCTGCGACCGCCATCGACCGCGAGGATCTGCCCGGTGACGTAGGGGGCATCGCTGGCGAAATACAGGCAGGCGCGCGCCACGTCCTCGGGCGAGCCGATGCGCTTCAACGCCGTACGCTGCGTAATCTTCTCCTGCAGCGCAGTGTCCAGGCCGTCCTCAGGCCACATCACCGGACCAGGGGCCACGGCGTTGACGCGCACCCGCGGGCCCAGCTCGCGGGCCAGGGACTTGGTGAGCATAATCAGCCCGGCCTTGGCGATGCTGTACACCGGGTAGCGACGCAGCGGCCGCAGCCCATGGATATCGGCCACATTCACGATCAGTCCCTGCGCGGCCTGCAGCAGCGGTGCGGCCGCCTGCGCCAGGAACAGGGGCGCCTTGAGGTTGGTGCCGATCAGATCGTTCCAGTCGATCTCGGTGATGTCGCCGAGCGGGGTGGGGTAGAACGTGGAGGCGTTGTTGATCAGCACGTCGAGACCGCCGAAGGCCGCGCCCGCACTGTCCACCAGCTGCGGCAGCTGCGCGACTTCGAGCAGATCGCAGTCGACGCTGCGCGCGCTGTCTGGTCGCAGCGCGTTCAGCTCGCGCTCGAGCGCCGCGGCGTCCTCGGCGGAGCTGCGGTAGTGCAGCACCAGATTGGCGCCGGCAGCGTGCAGCACGCGCGCGATACTCGCCCCCACCCGGCGCGCCGCACCGGTGATCAGAACCGTCTTGTGTTCGAGCAGCGTGCGCAGCGGCGGGCTGGCAGCAGCGGCAGCGGAGCGTTCGCGTTTCATGGGGGCGGATTATGACGGCATCGGCGCCACGCTCAATCCTGCCGCCGCTGACCCCGGCAGAGGCCGTCCACAGCGGCAAGCTCGCCGCGCTCATCCGCGGCGAACTGCAGGCGGCCGGCGGCTGGCTGAGTTTCGAGCGCTTCATGGAGCTGGCGCTCTATGCTCCGGGACTGGGCTACTACAGTGCCGGCAGCGTCAAGCTGGGCGCTGGCGGGGATTTCGTCACCGCCCCGGAGACCTCCGAGCTGTTCAGCCGCTGCCTGGCACGCCAGTGCGCGCCGCTGCTGCAGCAGACCGGCGGAGAAGTGCTCGAGCTCGGCGCCGGCACTGGCCGCATGGCGGCGGGGTTCCTCACCGAGCTCGCAGCGCTCGGTGCGCTGCCCGAACGCTATGCGATCCTCGAGGTGAGCGCTGATCTCGTGCAGCGACAGCGCGCGCGTCTCGAGCAACTGCCCGCCGCACTGCGCGAGCGCGTCGTCTGGCTGGAGCGCCTGCCGGAGCGCGCGCTGAACGGCGTGATCCTGGCCAACGAAGTGGCGGATGCGCTGCCCTGCCGGCGATTCGTCATCGGCAGCGGTGGTGTCGAGGAAGTCGGCGTGGCGCTCGCCGGCGGTGAGGCCGGCGGCGGCGCCTTCCGTGATCAGCTCGCCGCGACCGACGACGTGCTGCTGCGTGCTTGCGCTGAACTGGGCGCCACGCTGCCGCAGCCGCTGCCCGTGGGCTACCAGTCCGAGGTGTGCCTCCGGATCACGCCGTGGATCGCGACCCTCGCCGACACACTCGGGCGCGGCCTGCTGCTCATCTGTGACTACGGGCTGCCGCGCCGTCACTACTATCATCCGCAGCGCGCCCGCGGGACGCTGCGCTGTCACTACCGCCAGCTGGCGCACGATGATCCGTACCTCAACCTCGGCGTGCAGGACATCACCGCGTGGGTCGACTTCACCCGTGTCGCCGAGGCTGGCATCAGCGCCGGTCTCGAGCTCGCCGGCTTTGCGACCCAGACCGCCGTGCTGCTCGCGCTCGGACTCGAAGAGCTGGTGGCGGCAGCCGGCGATGGCATCGCGCGCGCGCGCCTGGCGGGCGAGGCCCGCCGCCTGGTGTTGCCGGAGGAAATGGGCGAGAGCTTCAAGATGATGGCCTTCACGCGCGCGCTCGATGGACCGCTCGCGGGATTTGCGCTGCAGGACCTGCGCGATCTGCTGTAACGCGGCGCCGTAGGCTAGGGCGTTTCGGCGCGCGTCTGCTTGAGTGTCGTGAGGGCGGCGAGGCGCCGGCGACGGATCTCCTCGCCGATGGCCGGGCCCGGCAGACCGGCGCGCTCTGCGGCCGAGAGTGAGGCGCCGGCGGCGGCCTGCAGCGCCTCGGCGAGGTAGATCGCCTGCGGGTAAGGATCGGATTCCTTGCCGGTGCGGCCGCGCGCGTCGGCCGCGCACGCGAGCAGCAGCTCGCCGAAGCGCTCGGTGCGGCGGAACGCGTCGCAGTGCTCGAGCAGGCTCAGCACGGTGGCGGGCTTGAGTTCCAGCGCCCGGTGCACGAGGGTGTGCTGGCGTGCGGTGAGCACGGCGAGCTCGCGGTGTGCGTGCGGTACCTTGAGCCGCGCACACAGGTCCTCGATCAGGGGTACACCTGCCTCTTCGTGTCCGTGATGACTCGGCCAGTACTCTCTGGGCGTGGTCCCCTTGCCGAGATCGTGCACCAGCACTGCGAAGCGCACCACGAGCGGTGAGTCGTGACGTGCGGCGTACGCGAGTGCCAGCATGACGTGCACACCGGTGTCGATCTCCGGGTGCCAGCGCGGCGGCTGCGGTACCCCGAACAGCGCGTCCAGCTCGGGAAAGATGACTTTGAGCGCGCCGCACTCGCGCAGCGTCTGGAAGAACACCTGCGGATGCAGCTCGCCGAGGGCGCGCTCGGTTTCCTGCCAGACGCGCTCCGGCACCAGCGCTTCGACCTCACCGGCTGCAGTCATGGCGCGCATCAGCGCCAGCGTCTGCGGCGCGATGGTGAAGCCGAGTGCTGCAAAGCGCGCCGCGAAGCGCGCCACACGCAGGATGCGCACCGGGTCTTCGCTGAAGGCCTCCGACACGTGCCGCAGCTGCCGCGCTGCCAGGTCCGCCTGGCCGCCGTAGGGATCGATGAGCTCACCGCTCTCGCTCTCGGCCATCGCGTTGATGGTCAGATCGCGCCGCTTCAGGTCCTGCTCGAGAGTGACCTCCGGGGCGAACTGGGTGGTGAAGCCGCGATAGCCGGGACCGACCTTGCGCTCGAGCCGCGCGAGCGCGTACTCCTCGTGCGTCTTGGGATGCAGGAACACCGGAAACTCGCGCCCGACACTCACGTAGCCGGCGTCAATGAGTTCCTCCGGGCGTGCGCCCACGACGACCCAGTCACGCTCGCGCACCGGCAGCCCGAGCAGCCGATCCCGTACCGCGCCGCCGACCAAGTAGACTTGCATGATGCCGATGTTAACTGAGACGCCCGCGCGCCGTGGCGGGGCGTGCCGGCTGCTGCTGGCGCTCGTGTGCGCGCTGCTGCCGGGCTGCGGCAGCCTCTATGTGATGCAGGCGGCGAACGGCGAGATGGGGGTGCTGCGCGCACGGGTGCCGATCGACCGGCTGCTGGCCGATCCGGCGACGCCGGCGGACCTGCGTGCGCGCCTCGAGCAGGTGCGCGCCGCGCGGGCGTTCGCGAGCGGCACTCTCGGCCTGCCCGACAACCGCAGCTACCGCACCTACGCCGACATCCGCCGGCAGTATGTAGTGTGGAACGTCGTGGCTACGCCGGAGTTCTCGGTGCTGCCGCTGCACTGGTGCTTTCCGGTCGCCGGCTGCGTCGCCTACCGCGGCTACTTCCATGAAGACAAGGCGCGTGCCTTCGCCAACGAGCTCGCCGTGCGCGGCGACGATGTCGCGATCGACGGGGTGCCCGCCTATTCGACCCTCGGGCGCTTCGCCGACCCGGTGCTGTCGAGCATGCTGCCCTACGGCGATGATGAGCTGGCGGCCACGATCTTCCACGAACTGGCGCATCAGCTCATCTACGTGCAAGACGATTCCGCCTTCAACGAAGCCTTTGCCACCACCGTCGAGGAGGTGGGACTCGAGCGCTGGCTGACGCAGCAGGGGCAGGCGGCGCGTATCGAGGCTTTCCGTGCCGATCAGCGCCACGAGCAGGCGTTCGTCGAGCTGTTCACGCGCACGCGCGCGGAGCTGGTCACGCTGTATGCCTCGGCGCTGCCGCCAGTGCAGATGCGCGCACGCAAGGCGGCGGTGATGCACCGCCTCGGCAGCGAGATCCAGGCGCTCGAGCGGCGCGAGCACGCCGCGTACCCGCTGTACGATGAGTGGATCGCACAGGGGCTCAACAATGCGCGCCTGGCCGCGGTCGCCACCTACTTCGACTGCGTGCCCGGTTTCCAGCACCTGCTGCTGCAGCAGCAGGGCGACCTGGGGAAGTTTTACGCGGCGGTGCGCGAACTCGCGCGCCTGCCGCGCGCCCAACGGCACGCGCGCGTGTGCAGCGGGCCGCTGGCACCGGAGGATGAGGACAGCTAAGCGAATCCCTGTGGCGGCGCTGCCCGCAGATAGTTCGGCAGGTGCGCGAGCAGCGGTTGCGGTGCGATGCCGAGCGCGCGGCAACCGTCCTCGCGGCAGACGCTGTCGCGCGTCAGCGAGCGGAAGTTGTCGAGCGAGAAAGGTGTGCCTGGCAGCAGTCCCATCACGGCGCCCTGTACTCGTGCCAGCGCATCCGACAACGGCATGATGTGACAGGGCAGACCGGCCACCTGCGCGGTCAGGCGCACGATGCGCTCGAGCGTCAGCACTTCCGGGCCGCACAGCTCGTAGGTGCCCTGCTGTGGGCCCGGGGCCTGCAGCACGCGGGTAAAGGCTTCGGCCACATCGAAGACGCTGATGGGCGCGAAGCGTGCCTGCGGGCGCGCCAGCGGCAGGAAGCCGCCGCTCAAACGCAGCAGCCTGGCAAAGCGATTGGTCAGGGAGTCGCCGGGCCCGAAGATGCCCGAGGGGCGGAAGATGCTCACCTCGGGATGCGAGGCCTCCGGGTGCGGCACCAGGCGCAGCTGGCTTTCGGCACGACCCTTGGAGCGCAGGTACTCGCTCGGGCCGTGCTCATCCGCGCCGAGCGCGCTCATCTGCAGCAGGCGGCGCACGCCGGCGGCGCGCGCCGCCTGGATGACTTTGGCGGCCAGCTGGTGGTGCACCGTCTCGAAGGTCGCGCTACCGCGGGGGTTGAGGATGCCGATGAGATTGACCACGGCATCGCAGTCGGCGAACAGCTGGCTGAGAATGCGCGGCTCGTGCACGTTGGCGGCGACCAGCTCGGCCGTGGCGAGCACGCGCAGCTGCTCGCTGTGGTTCAGGTTGCGAGTCGGTACGCGCACCCAGTGGCCGGCCCGCACCAGCCGCGTCACCAGCTCCGTGCCGACGAATCCGCCGCCTCCCAGCACGCAGACGATCACACTCGCTTCCTCTTGGCACCCGCGCGCCGCAGTGCGCGGCCGGTGCCAGATGCCTACTTGAGCGGAATCAACAGCACCGAGTTGCCGCGCCGCACCTCCAGCACCAACACCGCAGCGCCCTTGGAGCGCTCGCGCAGTTCGCGCAGGTTCGCCACCTTGCCGCGATTGGCGCCGACGATGACATCATCGGTTCGCAGCCCCGCTTGCGCGGCGGCGCTGCCAGGCTCGACGCTGCGCACCAGCGCGCCGCCCGCATCCGGCGCATCCGCCAATGCCGCACCTTCGAAACTCTTGTGGATGCTCGCCGGTCCGCCGCTGAGCTCGACGCTGCTGTCGGCGATCACCGCCGCGACCTTGAGCGGCTTGCCGTCGCGCACCAGGCCGATATCGACCCGGTCGCCGACGCGCAGCAGGCCGATGGTGTTGCGCAGCTCGCTGTTGGACTTCACTGGCTGGCCGTTCACCGAGGTGATCACGTCGCCGGTACGGATGCCGGCCTTGTCGGCCGGCGAGCCCTCGACGACCTGCGACACCAGTGCGCCGACCGCGCTCGGCAGGCCAAGCGAGTGGGCGATATCCGGTGTCACGGTGTACATGCTGACGCCGAGCTGG
The DNA here is from genome assembly GCA_035487135.1 of Steroidobacteraceae bacterium. Taxonomy (GTDB): domain Bacteria; phylum Pseudomonadota; class Gammaproteobacteria; order Steroidobacterales; family Steroidobacteraceae; genus 13-2-20CM-66-19. The sequence continues at coordinate 14,600 of DATHMN010000113.1, forward strand.
CCGCGCTTCACCGAGCCGAACTTGATCAGCTGGTCCATGACGCTGTGCGCCATGTTCACCGGGATGGCGAAGCCGATGCCGATGTTGCCGCCGCTGCGCGACAGAATCGCGGTGTTGATGCCGATCAACTCGCCGCGCAGATTGACCAGCGCGCCGCCGGAGTTGCCCGGATTGATCGAGGCGTCAGTCTGGATGAAGTCCTCGTAGCCGTCGGGATTGATGCCCGCGCGCGACAGCCCGCTGATGATTCCCGAGGTCACGGTGTGCTGCAGGCCGAAGGGATTGCCGATGGCCACGACGAAATCACCCACCTCGGTCTTGGAGGAGTCGCCCAGCGGGATCTGCGACAGCCCGTCGGACTTCACCTTGAGAACGGCGACGTCGGAGGGCGCATCGCTGCCCACCACTTCGGCCTTGAGGTCGCGACCGTCCTGCAGGGTGACGGTGATCTCGTTGGCGTTTTCCACCACGTGCGCGTTGGTGACGATGTAGCCGTTCTTGGCGTCGAAGATGACGCCGGAGCCGGCACTCTGGAACGGCCGCTCACGCGGGCCGGTGTCCGGCGGCACATCGAAGAAGCGGCGGAAGAACGGGTCATCCAGCAGCGGGTTCTGCGGCCCACGCTCGCGGATCGTACCGCGCGTAGCGATGTTGACGACTGCGGGCGAGACCCGCTTGATCATCGGCGCGAGCGTCGGAATCGGCTGATCGCCGATCGACGGCGGCACCGCGGCAGGTGCGGGAGCGGTAGCCGCGAGCGCCACGAGCAGAACGAATGCCAGGTGAATGTGCTTCATGTGCAGGGAATTCTAGCCGGAAGCACGCGGCCCGGCTTGCACGGATGACCTGCGGAAGCGCCGCTTGTCGCGTTCACAAAAAGAGCGCGCCGCGGGACGCGGCGCGCTCGTTAAGGAAAGTCAGCAGCCGGTGCCGCGTACCGCGGCACCGTCGCGCTGAGCCAAGCCCTCAGGCAGCCTGGACGCTGATGCGCCGCGGCTGCTCCTGCGGGCGCTTCGGAATGCTGAGCTCGAGCACGCCGTTGACGTGCGTCGCCTTGATCTGCTCGGCATCCGCGCTCTCGGGAAGCGTGAAGCGGCGCAGGAACGTGCCGCTGGCACGCTCGACGCTCGCGAAGCCCTCCTGGGCCGACTTCTTCTCGGAGCGGCGCTCGCCCTTGACGGTCAGCACACCCTTATCGGCGGTGATTTCGATGTCCTTGCTGTCAACGCCCGGCAGGTCGGCCACGACGACGAAGCGCTCGGCTTCCTCGTGGATGTCGACGTGCGGGATCCAGCTGATGCTGGCGCCGTCGAGGTTCTCGCCCAGAGCGCGGTCGAGCTGCCGCTGAAAGCGGCTCACGAGCGCCCACGGCTCATAACGTACTAAGGTCATAAAAAACTCCTGTTGGAATTCAAGTTGAAAAGCCAAATTAAAAAGTTGGGGCGCAAGGCGCGCTTAGCACCGATGTGCGGATAGCACGGGTCGGTTTCAAGACTCTCTGTCAAGGGTTTTTTTCAAGAGGGCAATTTCAAGGGTGATGCCGTCTCTGGCGCAGCCGGGATCCCGGTCAAGGTCAGGGGCGGCGGCCTGCGATGCGCTGGTCAAAGAATGACCATGCGGCGCCGGAACGCACTTCCGCGGCTACCACGCTGCGGCTCACGGTGCGTGCCGCTGTGGGCAGCCTGTGCAAAACCTGTGCTTGCCCTGAGCACAATATATGGGGGTAGGAGGCTAGTGTGCGAGGCGTCTCACTTATGGAAAATATGTCGTGGAAGTTACAGCCGAAAATGATGTATCTCTATAAAATTGCTAGCAAAAATCGACATGACAAAATCCCGTATGGAGCCTTGACGCACCCTGGGACCGTCATTAGTCTTTTGACCCCGACACAAGATCTTGTGTTCGCGCAAGGCGATCAAAGGGTCACGCAGTCGGGGGGAGGTTTCAGGGACCTGACTGTCACGAAGACAGCGGGTACCGGTCAGGCTGGCGGGGGCTATTCCACAAGAGCTCCTCTGCGCTTTGGTCGGCATTCCCTGCAATCCGTGCGTAAAAGGCGTCAAGAACAGTGGAGCGCCGCGGATTAAATGAACACTGTCGTGAAGATCGAACCCAAGGACATCGATGCGATTGGTTTCCAGGAAGCCTCGCTCGACATCTGGGATAAGAAGTATCGCCTCACGGCGAAAGACGGTACGCCCATCGACAAGACGATGGACGATACCTACAAGCGCGTGGCGCGCGCGCTCGCCGACGTTGAGAGCGAGGAGACGCGCGAGCACTGGTATGAGCGCTTCCTGTGGGCACTGCGGCGCGGGGCGATTCCCGCCGGACGCGTGACTTCGAACGCCGGCGCACTCGCGCATAAGCCGGCGACCTCCACCATCAACTGCACGGTGTCGGGAACCATCCATGACTCCATGGATGACATCCTGAGAAAGGTGCACGAGGCGGGGCTGACCCTCAAGGCGGGTTGTGGCATCGGCTACGAGCACTCGACGCTGCGACCGCGTGGCGCCTACGTCTCGGGCGCGGGCGCCTATACCTCGGGGCCGCTGTCGTTCATGGATATCTTCGACAAGATGTGCTTCACCGTCTCCTCGGCCGGAGGGCGCCGCGGTGCGCAGATGGGTACCTTCGACGTCGGCCATCCGGACGTTCTGGAGTTCATTCGCGCCAAGCGTGAGAACGGCCGGCTGCGGCAGTTCAACCTCTCGCTGCTGATCACCGATGAGTTCATGCAGGCGGTGCGCGGGGACCGCGACTGGAAACTCGCCTTCCCGCTGTCGCTGCGTGAGTACGAGACGGACAAGCCCGATTTGGCCGATGCCGGCAAGTTCGTGTGGCGCGAGTGGTCGGTGCACCAGGGCTACGTCGTCAACGACGAAGGCCTGGTGGCATGCAAGATCTACAAGACGCTGCCCGCACGACGCGTGTGGGACGTGATCATGGCGTCCACCTACGATTTCGCCGAGCCGGGCTTCATCCTCATCGACCGCGTCAATGAGATGAATAACAACTGGTGGTGCGAGAACATCCGCGCCACCAATCCGTGTGTGACTGCCGACACACGCCTGCACACCCGCCATGGGCTGGTACGCATCGGCGACCTGTACGACGCGCGCGTTGATATCCAGGCAACGGTCGACAATCGGGCGCTCGGGGAGGGCGAGGGCGTCTCGGTGCGGCCTGCGCTGCCGGCATTCATGACC
>DATHMN010000114.1:0-3849 GCA_035487135.1 Steroidobacteraceae bacterium
CGCGCACCGCGGGCTTCTGCTGACCGCCGACCGACACCTGCGCGATGCCCGGAAGCTGCGAGAGCTGCTGTGCGATCACCGTCTCCGCGTAGTCGTCCACCGCCGTCACTGGCATCACGTCCGAGTGCACCGCGAGGATGAGGATCGCCGAGTCCGCCGGATTCACCTTGCGGTACGAGGGCGGCGCGGGCAGGTTCTTGGGCAGCTGACCGCCGGCGGCGGTGATCCCCGACTGCACGTCCTGCGCTGCCGCATCGATATTGCGCTCGAGATTGAACTGCAGCGTGATCTGGCTCGAGCCGAGCACACTGGTGGAGGTCATCTGCGAGACGCCCGAGATCTGTGCGAACTGCGTCTCGAGCGGCTGCGCGACGGAGGAGGCCATGATCTCGGGGCTGGCGCCCGGCAGATTGGCGCTCACGAGGATCGTCGGGAAGTCCACCTGCGGCAGTGGCGCCACGGGCAGGAAGGGGAAGGCGGCGAGCCCGACCAGGAACAGTCCCGCCATCAGCAGCGTGGTGGCGACCGGGCGCTCGATGAAGGGCTTGGAGATGTTCACGGCGCCTGCTCCGCGGGCTTGCTGGCGCTTCCCTTGCTGCTGCGTGGCGCATTCGCGCGTATATGGCTGCCGGGTTGCAGACGGTACTGGTTGCTGGCGACGACCTTGTCACCGGCCTTGAGTCCCTTCTGCACCACCACTGTTTCGTTGTTCTGTTCGCCGATCGTGACGGGTGCGACCGCGATCGTGGAGTCGGCATTCACAAGATAGGTGAACAGCCCGTCGGGGCCGCGCTCCAGCGCGCCGGCGGGCATGGTCAGCACCTGGTGCTGCACCTGGGTGAGCACGCGCATGTTCACGAACTGACCCGGCCACAGGTGATGTTGCTTGTTCGGCAGCGTGGCCTTCAGGCGCAGCGTACCGGTGGTCTGATCGATCTGGTTGTCGATGAGCGCGAGCGTGCCGCGATCCAGCTCCTCATTGCGGTCGCGCGACAACGCAACCGTTTGCACCGGACCGCGCTGCAGGGCGGCGTTCACCCGCTCGAAGCTCTCCTCCGGCAGACTGAAGATCACCGAGATCGGCTCGAGCTGCGTCACGACCACGATGCCAGTGGTATCTGTGGCATGCACGATGTTGCCCGGATCGACCAGGCGGATGCCCGTGCGGCCCTCGATCGGGGAGCGAATGGTGGTGTAGTCGAGCTGCGTGCGCGCATTGTCGATGGCCGCCTCATCGCCCTTCACCTGCGCGCCCAGCTGCGCGATGAGCGCGTTCTGGGTGTCGACCGTCTGCTTGCTGGCGAGATCCTCAGGGGCGAGGAGCTGGTAGCGCTGCATGTCCAGGTGCGCGTTCTGCAGCTGTGCGCGGTCCTTGTCGCGTGTGGCGATGGCCACGCCGAGGGCGGCCTGGAAGGGGCGCGGATCGATCTGCGCGAGCAGCGCGCCTTTGCTGACATCCTGGCCCTCCGTGAAGCCGATTTTGTCCACCTGCCCGTCCACGCGAGCGGTCACGGTGACCGTGTAGAAGGCCTGCACGGTGCCGAGTCCCTCGGCGTACACGGGCACGTCCGCCGCCTGCACGGTCGCCACGTCGACCGCGATGACCGGCGGCCCCTTGTTGGCGTTGGAACTGTTCGGCCGCAGCCACAGCCACGCGCCCAGCAGCAGAAGCACGGCCAGCGCAGCCATGATGAGCGTGCGCTGTTTCACAGCGCCCGCTCCGATTCCCAGCCACCGCCGAGTGCCTGGTAGAGGGAGACGAGGGCGGCAAGGTGCGCGAATTTCGCCTGCGCAAGAGCATCCCGGGCGCTGAACAAAGCGGTCTCCGTATTGAGTAGTGTCAGAACGTTGATGGTGCCGGCACGCATCTGCATCTGCGCGAAGCGGTAGGCACGCGCGGCCTGGTCGGCGGCCTCACGGTCACGTGTCACGAGCTCGCCCGTCTGCTGCAGGGCGATGAGCGCGTCCTCGACATTAGCGAACGCCGAGATCACCGCCTTGTGATAGTCCGCCAGCAGTTCGTCGTAGCGCGCCTGGGAGAGGCGGTATTGTCCCACGAGCGCGCCACCCTGAAAGATCGGCTGCGTGAGTCCGGCAGCGAGGGACCAGGTGCGGCTTGCGGGCGTGAGAAGCGAGGCGAGCGTGGAACTCTCGTAGCCGCCGTCGGCGGTGAGGGAAATGCTCGGAAAAAACGCGGCGCGCGCCACGGCGATATTGGCGTTGGCGCTGATCAGCTGCGCCTCCGCTTCCGCGACGTCCGGTCGCCGCGCCAGCAGCTGCGAGGGCAGCCCCGGGCGCACCTGTGGCTGGCTCAGGCCATCGAGCGTCCCGTGCGTCACATCGACCGCTTCCGGTGTGCTGCCGATCAGGATGGCGAGCGCATCCAGGCTCTGGCGCAACTGTTGTCGCAGCGGTGGAATCGTGGCGTTGACGGTGGCGACCACGGTCTCCTGCTGGGCGACGTCCAGCCCGGTGGCGGTGCCGGCGCGCTGCTCGAGCTTCAGTCCCTGCAGAACCTTGCTGGCGTTCTCGAAGTTGGCATTGGCGATGTCGAGTCGGTCGCGCAGTTCGAGCGCCTGAAAGTAGCTGGTGGCGACGCCGGCGACGACGGTGAGCTCCACGGTGGTGCGGTCGTAGCGGCTCGCCTGGGCGCTCGCAGTGGCGGCCGCGAGCGCCGCGCGGTTCTTGCCCCAGAAGTCAAGTTGGTAACTTGCCGTCACCAGCGGACTGAAATCGTTGTTGGTCACGAAGCCGACGTTTTCAACGATGGGGGCGCGCGTGCGCGACGCCGTGGCCTGCACGCCCACGGCCGGCAGCAGCGGCGCGCCGGCGATGCGCCGCTGCGCGTCCGCCTCGCGTACGCGCGCGATTGCCGCGCGCAGGTCATCATTCGCCTGCTGTGCCTGAGTGATGAACTGATTCAGGTCATCGGAGGCAAACCCGCGCCACCAGTCGCTTGCGGGCCATTGCGCAGCTGCGGGGTCTGAGGGTGTGAGCCACGCGGGCGGTGGCGGGACGTCGGGACGGTGGTAGCGTGGCCCGAGACTGCAGGCGCCGAGCAAGGCCGCGCCGGCGCACGCGAGCAGCCGCCGCCCGCGCAGGCCCCTGCCAGACAATGGTCCTCGGCTGTGCACTCCCGCCCACATGAGGCACCGACAGTAGTCCGCGCCACATGCTCTCGCCGTGGGCAAATGATTAAACTCTGTTAACCTGCCGACGCCGCTGTTCCTGCCCTGAAGCGCCATTCCCCACGCGCCCGGCGCTGGCCGTTACGTGCTCTGAGGACGCGCCTGCGTGCGCGTTCACCGGCGATGATCGGTACGGATGACGCCGAAGCGTTGACTTCTCTGTGGCCGTCCCTCAAACGAGGGATGGTGTCCTGAGGCGATGCGCGCGAAAAATGCCTATCGGTACCTGAGGATATCCGCATGGGGAGTGTTCGATGTCCATCAAGCTTACGGTGAACGGCGCGGCGCGCGAACTGGACGTCCCGCCGGACATGCCACTCTTGTGGGCGCTGCGCGATCACCTGCAGCTCACCGGCACCAAGTTCGGCTGCGGCATGGCCCTGTGCGGGGCCTGCACGGTCCACATCGATGGCGAGGCCACGCGCTCGTGCGTCACGCCGGTCGCGGCGGCCCAGGGCCGCCAGGTCACCACCATCGAGGGTCTGGCGACGCCGGCAGGCCACGCCGTGCAGAGCGCGTGGGTTGCGCTCGACGTGCCCCAATGCGGCTACTGCCAAAGCGGACAGATCATGTCGGCCGCGGCGCTGCTGAGTGGCAACCCGAAGCCGAGCGATGCGGATATCGACACGGCGATGAGCGGCAACATCTGCCGCTGCGCCAC
>DATHMN010000115.1:0-11270 GCA_035487135.1 Steroidobacteraceae bacterium
CTGTGGCCCTTCCAGCACCTCGACGCGGTCCACATCCAGAAAATCGGTCGTGAAGGTCAGCGGCCGCGCCTGATAGACGCCGTCGACGTTGATAGTGGAGCTCGGGTCGGAGCCGACGTACACGGTGTTGGAGCCGACCCCGCGGATGAACAACTGCGAATAGCCGGACAGATCCGTCAGCTGTAGGCCGGGGGTGTTGCCGGCAATGCCGCTCACGTTCTGAATGGCGTGCTGCGCCAGCTGTTCGGCGGTGAACGCGGTAATTGCCAGCGGCGTCGACTGGAGCGAGGTCTCGCCCGTCTTGGTGGCGGTGACGATGACCTCCTGCAGCTCCCCCGCACTGCTCTGCTGCGCCAGTCCCGGGGCAGGTCGCAACGCCAGCACTGCGCCCACGATCAGCGCCGACCCGCTCATCAGCACACGCGAATTGAGATTCATGGCAGTAACCCCCCTCTTGCCCGGACGGCCGCCCGCCGTCCGAGTGTTCGCGGCGTTGCGTTCGTTACAATTTACGCAATATCCGTTTCCTGCAGGGTGGATTCAACCATATTCGTATAAAAAATGGAAAAGAGTACGCATCGGAAGTCGATCCGCGCGAAAAGAGGTCCGGGCGGCAGAGCGCCCCGCAGGCCCGCTTCAGGGGTAGTGGTTCTCGACCACGTTGCGCACCGGCTGCGTGTCGTAGACGAGCACGATGGACTGAATGCGGCCCGTGCTCGGATCGAAATTGAAAACGTCGGCGCAATCGAACGCCACCCGTGAGCCGTCCTTGAGACGCCAGTCGTACTGGTAGTAGGCCACCGCGCGCAGGTGACCCTCGGCGCTCACCAGCACGTCGTACACCGTGAGCCGCGTGGCGCGGGAAGCATCCGCCACTTTCTTGATGTACGTGCGCACCGGGATGCGCCCGAGAAAAGGCGACTCGACCCAGCCGTCGGGGATGAACTGCGCTGCGGCCTTATCGGCATCACCCGCCTCGAGCGCCTTCAGATACTCGTGCACCATTCGCTGCATAGATTCTCCTCGAGCGTCATTCGCTCTTGTCGCTCTTGCCACCCTGGCGCTGCAGGGTCATCCACACGGCGATGTCCCAGGCATTGTGGATGCCGGTGAACAGCAGCAGCAGCGCCAGCACGGCCACCAGGTACAGTGAAGTCAGCGGCCGGTACCAGATCCCGACGGCCAACAGCAGCAGCCCGCCGTGCACCACGCCCGGCAGGATCGCATTGAAGATCCAGTCCTCGGCGACCGGCTCGTAGTCCGAGCGCAGCGTCGGAATGTGGCTGCCGATCCAGATCACATAGGCCAGCCCGACGGCGCCGACCAGCGCGAAGGTAGCGCTCACCGTCCACACGTGCAGGTGCGGCATGGCCAGGAAGGCCGAGAGTGCCAGCACACAGCCAAAATGGACGATGGTGGGCGTGACGAACACATGCAGGCCCGCAGGGCGCACGCGGCGCGCATCCGAAACCAGCGCGATGACCACGAAAGTCAGTCCGATGAGGCCGCCGGAAGTCGAGCCGATAATGACGTAGAAGTTCTCCCAACCCGCCAGCAGTGAGGAATCCATCGCAGCTCCCTAACGCGGCGGCGCACGGCGTACGTTTGCTCGGCAGCACACCCGCGGCACAATATAGTGGCGCATGGCTGCAGCAAACCTCAACGCGGACGGACACGGCCGTGCGCGGCCCTTGCGCGACCACCTGGCGCGGCTCGCCCTGCTGGCCTTCATCATCACCTTCATCCTCGCGCGCGCCGTGGTGCTGCTCATCATGTCACGGCGCATTCCCAACCTGTATCTGTTCCTGAGCGGCACCCACGTCCATCACCTGAACTACGGCATCTTCCTGTTGGCGGCGGTGGCGGGCTACCTGCTGCTGGTGGCACCGGTGGGTGCGGCCGCAGGCCGCGCCGCGGTGGTCTACGGCGCCGCCATGGCCCTCACCTTCGATGAGTTCGGCATGTGGTTGCACCTCGGCGGCAGCTACTGGCAGCGTGCCAGCCTGGATGCCATCGTCGTGGTGGCAGCCCTCCTCGCCCTGCTCGCCTACATGCGCACCATCGGCCGCTTCCAGCGCCGCCATCTGCGCGCGGCGCTGGCGCTCGCCGCAGCGCTCGTGCTGTTCGCGGTGGTGTTGTACGACGCTTCGGTGCACCTGGGTCACCTCGAGGGGCCGCGGCTACGCGAACTCGAAAGCGCCTCCTCACCCTGAGCCGCGCGCCGCGGGTGCTACGATAACCCCATGGGAGTGGGCCATTTCGCGCGCGCTATTTTGCTGCTGTGCGCCCTGGCATTCGCCGGCTGCAGCACGTTGCGGGAGATGCACGAGTGCGGCTGGCACGGCTGCCCGGGTGACCCCGAGATCACTGCAAGGGTGAAGGCGCTGCTGGATCAGCATGTCGAGCTGCGAGCGCCCAACCAGGTCGATGTGCAGACTCTGCAGCGCGTGGTCTATCTTACCGGCCAGGTGTCGACCGATCTGCAGCGGCAGATCGCACAGTCGGTGGCCGCCAGCGCCGCCGGCGTCAAGAAGGTCGTGAACAACATCGCCCTGCCCTACGAGGGTCGCTGAGCTCAGCGCTGCTGCGCTGGAGTTCGTTGGCAGAAATTGAGCGATCGTTGACATTGCCGCCAGCGCCGGCTCTGCCCAAGATCAGCGCGCTCCACCCTCAGCGAGACGCTCATGAACAGACGCGAACTCCTCCTGGCCTCAACCGCCCTGGCCACGGCAACCCTGCCGCTGCAGGCGGCGCAGGCCGCAGCCGACGCCGCGGCCCCCAGTCTCGACCCGGCGCTGGCGCTGCGGCCGCCGGCGCAGGGTTCGATTCCGGTCGCGGTGCTGGTGTCGCGCGGCGCCGTGGTCATCGACTTCTGCGGGCCCTGGGAAGTGTTCAACAACGTCGGCCTGCCACAGCAGTCGCAGCCGGCATTCCGCCTGTTCACCGTCGCCGAGTCCTCCGCACCGGTGGAAGCCAGCGGCGGTCTGCGGGTGGTGCCCGAATTCACCTTCGTGAATGCGCCGCTTCCCAAGGTGGTGGTGATTCCGGCGCAGCACGGCGCCGGCGCTGCCGCGCTCGACTGGATCCGGCGCGTGTCGGCGACGACGGATCTCACCATGTCGGTGTGCACCGGCGCCTTCGTCCTCGCCCGCAGCGGACTGCTGCACGGGCGCCCCGCCACCACCCACCACACCGCCTACAGCAGCCTGGCAATGCAATTTCCGGACATCCAGGTACGCCGCGGTGCGCGCTTCGTGGAGAGCGGAAATCTCGCCACCGCCGGTGGCCTGTCCAGCGGAATCGATCTGTCGCTGCGCGTCGTGGAACGCTATTTCGGACGCGAGGTCGCGCGCCAGACTGCCGACTACATGGAATATCAGGGACAAGGCTGGCTCGACCCCAACTCGAATGCCGCCTATCGCACGCACCGCGTGCTGAGCGCGGACCATCCGTTCTGTCCGGTGTGCGAGATGGACGTTGACGTGCAGCGAGCGCCGAGCTCGCGCTACCAGGGCGTGAGCTACTATTTCTGCATGCCCGAACACAAACAGGCCTTCGACGCTGACCCGCAGGCGTATCTGGCCATGCTGCGCAGCTAGTGGCGCGCCGCGCTGCGCGCGGCGCGGCGGCCGGCGCAGCCGGCACTGCCGCTTCGCCGTCGCGCCACGTGGTCGTGGTGGCCGCCGCCGGTGCGGAGATGCTGGACGTCGCCGGCCCGTTACAGGTCTTCGCCAGCGCCAGCCAGCTGGCGCACGCGGCGCAGCCGCCTCGCGCCCCGCTTTACCGGGTCGAGATCATCTCCTGCGAGCCCAGCACACTGATCACCACCAACTGCGGCGTGCGCCTCTTGGCGCACCGCAGCTTCCGCCACCTGCGCGGGGACATCGATACCCTGCTGGTGGCCGGCGGCAGTGCCATCGAGGAAAACCGCACCAGTGAGGCCTCGATCCGCTGGCTGCGCGCCGCAGCCGCGCGGGCGCGCCGGGTGGGCTCGGTGTGCACCGGCGCGCTCATGCTGGCACGTGCGGGTCTGCTCGATGGCCGCCGCGTCACCACCCACTGGAACTGGAGTGCGCGCCTGGCGCAGCAATGCCCGCGCGCCCGGGTCGATCCCCATCCGATCTTCATCCGCGACGGCAACATTGCCACCTCCGCTGGCGTCACTGCGGGAATGGACCTGGCGCTCGCGCTCGTCGAGGAGGACCACGGCACCCGCCTCGCGCTGCAGGTGGCGCGCCACCTGGTGCTGTATCTGCGCCGTCCTGGCGGTCAGTCGCAGTTCAGCGCTGCCCTCGCCCTGCAGCTCGCCGAGCCACAGCCGCTGCGTGAGCTGCACGGCTGGGTCCTCGAGCATCTGGCCGAACCGCTCGACGTCGCCTCCCTCGCCCAGCGCGTGCACATGAGCCCGCGCAACTTTGCCCGCGTGTTCAGCCGCGAGCTGCAGACCACCCCGGGCAGATTCGTGGAGCGGCTGCGCGTGGAGACCGCCCGACGGCGCCTCGAGGAGACCCGCCGCAGTCTCAAGCAAATCGCGCTCGAGTGCGGCTTCGGCAGTGTCGGTTCGATGCGCAGTGTCTTTCAGCGCACCGTCGGCATTCCGCCGGCGCGCTACCGGACGCACTTTCGCAGCGCCCGGGGGTGATAAAATCCCGCCATGCGAATGCCACTCGCGTGGCTGACCGTGGTGATGCTGGTGCCGCTGGTCAGCCGCGCAGACGAAGTCGATGTTCCGGAGCTGGGTGTACGGCTGAGTGCGCTGCCCGCGGAAGCGGCCCCGCCGCAGGTCGCCCCGCAGCCGGGTGGCTATGAACTCACCACGCACGCGGGGGTCGCCGCCCTCAGCATCTACCGCGAAGACACCCCCGCACCCGAGGGCAGCGACGTCGCCGATCCGCGCTACCGCATGACCCTGGACCGCAAGTTCAAGACCCTGGAGTCGAAAGCCGAGGGGGCACCGACGCAGCTCGCCGAGCACAGCGCCTGGACGATCGTCGATGCGCACGCCGGCGCCGCCGGAACCACGCTCTACACCTGCCTCACCTACGTGATCGTGGATCAGCACCTCTACCGGCTGACGGTCACCGCGGAGAGCGCGCTGGGTCGTCCGGCCGACTTCGATTCGCTGGTCGTCGCCATGTCCGGGGTCAAGTTCGAACCGGTGCGGCGCACCGGCCTGCCCGCCTCCGCAGCAGCCCGCGGCTAGCCCCGGGCGTTGCGGCGGAACTCCTGCCCGCTGCGACCGGACGCAGCGTCGCACCTTGAGCCGCCGCCCCGGCATCGAAACAATAGGTGTCTGCGGAGGTCCGTTTTCCGTGCACCTGCTGATACCACTTCGACGTCCGGGTGAACCCCTGTCGCGCCAGGTGTATGCGGGGCTGCGCCAGGCCATCCTCGGCGGCACCTTCAGCGCCGGTGACCGCCTACCTTCGACGCGCGATCTGGCCGAGCAGCTGGGAATCTCCCGCACCGTGACCGTGCTCGCCTACGAGCAACTGCTCGCCGAGGGCTACGTCATCGGCCGCAGCGGCTCGGGAACCTATGTGCCACCCGGACTCGACAGCGTGCCCGCCGCGGCATCGCAGGTCCCGGCGCAGCTGCGGCTGTCGCGCTTCGGCGCGCGTGCGGCGCTGCTCACGGATCCGGCCGGCGTGCCGCAGCCGGGGACGGCACCGCGCTATGATTTCGCCTACGGCGCCAGTGACATCGAATGTTTCCCGTTCGAGCTCTGGCGACGCATTCTGCTGCGGCGCTCACGGCGCATGCCGGTGCGCGCGCTCGACTACGGCCCGGCACAGGGCAGCGCCGCGCTGCGCGCCGCCATCAGCACGCACCTGCGACGCGCGCGCGCGGTGGTGTGCGAACCCTCACAGGTCATCGTGGTCAACGGCTCGCAGCAGGCACTCGATCTGGTGGCGCGCGTGCTGATCGAGCGCGGCGACCGCGTCGCCATCGAGGACCCCGGTTACCAGGGAACCCGCGAGGTGCTGCGCGCCGCGGGCGCGCGCCTCGAGCCGGTGCCGGTCGACGCTGACGGCCTGATCGCCGAAGCCCTGCCGCAGGGTGCGCGTCTGGCGTTCGTCACGCCTTCGCACCAGTTCCCGACCGGCGCCATCCTGACACTGTCGCGCCGCCAGGCACTGCTGCGCTGGGCAGCCCGCAATAACGCCGTGCTGGTGGAGGATGACTACGACGGCGAGTTCCGCTACGAGGGCAAGCCGCTGGAATCGCTCCAGGGACTGGACCGCGAGGGACGCGTGGTCTACGTCGGCACCTTTTCGCGCACGGTGTTCTCGGCGCTGCGCATCGGCTACCTCGTGGTGCCCCATTCGCTGCTGGGCGCGTTCAGCGCGGCCAAGTGGCTCTGCGACCGGCATACCGCCACGCTGGAACAGGAAACGCTCGCGGAGTTCATCGACAGCGGCTTATACGAGCGGCATCTGCGGCGCGTACGCCGCCGCAACGCCGCCAGCCGGCGCATTCTGCTCGAGGCCGTCCATCGTCACCTGGGCGAGCGCGTCCAGGTCAGCGGCGATCAGGCCGGCGCGCACATCGTGCTGTGGCCGCAGCAGCGCGTCGCTGAGGATGCGGTCATCCGGGCTGCGGCTGCGCGCGAGGTGGGCGTCTACGGCACTGCTCGTTACTACCTGGACCGCCCCGGCCGCACGGGCATCATGCTGGGTTACGCGCGCCTGCGCGATGGCGAGATCCGCGAGGGCGTGCGGCGACTGGCCGCGGTGCTGTGAGCGCGGCACGGCCGCCAGCCCCGCCGCAAGCGTCCCGGGCAATCGCTCACTGAACCGCCGCGCAGACCCCACGGGCAGGTCCGGTTCAACTCCAGGTCCAGTCCCGCTAGACTGCCCCTGTTCGGCTTTGGGGGACGAGCCTGATGGCGGCCGCGCCGCACAGCATCGCTGACGAGGTGATCCTCGAGACGCGCGGCCTCACCAAGAAGTTTCAGGGCTTCATCGCCGTGAACAACCTCGATCTGCGTGTGCGGCGCGGCCACATCCACGCGCTCATCGGGCCGAACGGCGCGGGCAAGACCACGGTCTTCAACCTGCTCACCAAGTTCCTGATACCCGACCACGGCCAGATCCTGTACCGCGGCGAGGACATCACCCTCGCCCGTCCGGCGCAGGTCGCGCGGCGCGGCCTGGTGCGCTCGTTCCAGATCTCGGCGGTGTTTCCCAATCTCACGGTGCTGGAGAACGTGCGCATCAGCCTGCAGCGCGCCCTGGCGACGAGCTTTCACTTCTGGAAGCCGCAGGCGAGCCTGGACGTGCTGCACGCGCGCGCGCTCGAGCTGCTCGGGCAGATGGATCTCGCCGCCCTCGCCGGCACGCGCGCGGCCGAGCTACCCTATGGACGCAAGCGCGCACTCGAGCTCGCCACGACTCTCGCGCTCGGCCCGGAGCTGATGCTGCTGGATGAGCCTACACAGGGGCTGGGACACGAAGACGTCAACCGCGTCACCGCGCTCATCCGCCAGGCCGCCAGCGCGCGCACCGTGCTGATGGTGGAGCACAACATGCAGGTGGTGGCCCGCATCGCCGACGCCATCACGGTGCTGCAGCATGGTCAGATCATCGCCAGCGGCGCGTATGCCGAGGTCGCGCGCAACCCGCAAGTCGTAGAGGCTTATATGGGCTCCCCCGCCGGCGAGCTGCAGGGACCCCCGCGATGAGCGTCGCGCCACTCACAGTGGTGGATCTGCATGCCTACTACGGTGAATCGCACGTGCTGCACGGGGTCAGCTGCGAGGTGCGCCAGGGCGAAGTGGTCACGCTGCTCGGTCGCAACGGCGCCGGGCGCACGACCACGCTGCGCGCCCTCCTCGGGCTGGTCGGCCACCGCCACGGTTCGGTGCGGATCAACGGCCGCGAGGCGATCGACCTGCCACCGCACCGCATCGCACGCCTGGGAGTCGGTTACTGCCCGGAGGAGCGCGGCATCTACGCCAGTCTTTCGACCGAAGAGAATCTGCTGCTGCCGCCGCAACTCGCCCCGGGCGGCCTGTCACTGCAGGAGATTCACGACCTGTTCCCCAACCTGGCGCGCAGGTACAAGAGTCAGGGCGCGCACCTGTCCGGCGGCGAGCAGCAGATGCTGGCGCTGGCGCGGATCCTGCGCACCGGCGCCCGTCTGCTGCTGCTCGACGAAATCTCCGAAGGGCTTGCCCCGGTCATCGTGCAGACGCTGGCGCGCGTCATCGAGCGTTTGCGCAGCCAGGGCTATACCATCCTCATGGTCGAGCAGAACTTCCGCTTCGCCGCGCCGCTGGCTGACCGCTTCTACATCATGGAGCGTGGCCGTATGGTCGAGAGTTTCATGGGGGACGAACTTCAGGCCAAAATGAGCCTGCTGCACGAGTACCTCGGCGTCTGATTCCGAGGCAATCATCACAAGGAGAATAGCAATGAGATTGCACACGCTGAGTGCTGTGGTCGCCGGCGCACTGGCGAGCCTGGTCGTACCGGCGGTTCAGGCCGCCGAGGAGGTCGTGATCGGCGACATCGACGACATGTCGGGGGTGTACGCCGACGTCATGGGCGCCGCCGGCGTCGAGGCGATACGCATGGCCATCGCCGATTTCGGCGGCACGGTGCTCGGCAGGAAGATCACCCTGCTCAACGCGGATCATCAGAACAAGCCCGACATCGGCGCCTCAAAGTTTCGCGAGTGGGCCGACCAGAACAGTCTCAACATGCTGCTGGGCGGCTCCAACACCGGAGTCAACATTGCGATGGCCAAGGTGGCCGCCGCCAAGAAGGTACCGTTCTTCTCGATCGGCGCCGGCGGCGCATCGCTGACCAACGAGGATTGCACCGCTTACACGGTGCACTACGCCTACGACACCACCTCGCTCGCCAATGGCACCGCGACCGCGATCGTCAACAACGGCGGCAAAACCTGGTTCTATCTGACTGCCGACTACGCCTTCGGCACGCAGCTGCAAAACGCCGCCGCCAAGGTCGTCGAGGCGCACGGCGGCAAGAACCTGGGCGCGGTGCGTGTGCCGCTGGGTGCCGCGGATTTCTCCTCGTTTCTGCTGCAGGCACAGGGCTCGGGCGCCCAGGTACTGGGACTCGCCAACGCCGGCACCGACTTCAGCAATTCGCTCAAGGCGGCGAACGAGTTCGGCATCACCAAGAGCATGAAACCCGCGGCACTCTTGGCATTCCTGACGGACATCAACAGTCTGGGCCTGCAGACCGCCCAGGGGCTGTATCTCACCACCGCCTGGTACTGGGATCTGAACGCCGCGACGCGCGCCTTCGGCAAGCGCTTCTTCGCCAAGATCAATCGCATGCCCACCATGGACCAGGCGGGCGCCTACTCCGCCACGCTGACCTACCTCAAGGCGGTGCAGGCGGTCGGTAGCACCGATCCGGACAAGGTCATGGGCGAACTCAAGCGTGCCAAGATCAACGACCTGTTCACCAGCGGCGGCTACGTGCGCGCCGACGGCGCCATGATCCATGACATGTATGTGATGCAGGTGAAGGCGCCGCAGGAATCCAAGTACCCGTGGGATTACTACAAGGTCGTCAAAAAGATGAACGGCGAGGACGCCTTCGGACCAATCACGGGATTGTGCCCGCTGGCGCGCAAGTAACGCATTCGCGGCTGCGCGGGACATCGCGACGGTGAGCCAGATCCTCGGTATCCCGGTGGCCGTCATCCTCGGGCAGCTGACGCTCGGGCTGGTGAACGGCTCGTTCTATGCGCTGCTGAGTCTCGGCCTGGCGGTGATCTTCGGTCTCATGGGCGTGGTCAATTTCGCGCATGGCGCCTTCTACACGCTGGGCGCGTTCGCCGCGCTGCTCGGCTTGCAGTATCTCGGCATCAACTATTGGCTGGCACTGGTGCTCGCGCCACTCGCGGTCGGGCTGCTCGGAGTCGGCGTCGAGCGGCTGCTGCTGCGCCGGCTCTACGGGCTGGATCCCCTCTACGGACTACTGCTCACCTTCGGCTTGGCGCTGATCGTCGAGGGCTCCCTGCACCAGGTGTTCGGCGCGACCGGGCAGTCCTATCCGGTACCACCGGCACTCGCCGGCGCCGTCAATCTGCATTTCATGTTTCTGCCGCTGTACCGCGCGTGGGTCATCGCCGCCTCGATCGCCGTGTGCTTCAGCACCTGGTTCCTGGTCGAGCGCACGCGCCTCGGCGCGACTCTGCGCGCGGCCACCGAGAATGCCCCGCTGCTGCAGAGCTTTGGTGTCAACGTGCCACTGCTCAAGGCTGCCACCTACGGCGGCGGCGTGGCGCTGGCAGCGCTCGCCGGCGTGCTCGCCTCGCCCGTCGTGCTGGTCAACTCGCACATGGGCAATTCGCTGGTCATCGTCGTGTTCGCCGTGGTGGTGATCGGCGGCATGGGCTCGATCCTCGGTGCCATCGTCAGCGGGCTGCTGCTCGGGGTCATCGAGGGCTTCACCAAAGTGATCTATCCGGAAGCCTCCAACATCGTGGTCTTCGTCGTCATGGCACTGGTACTGATCGTGCGCCCGGCCGGACTGTTCGGGCGCTGAGCGTGCGCGCCGGCATCATCCTCTACGCACTGCTCGTACTGGCGGCGCTGACCGCGCCGGCGCTGGGGATCTATCCGGTGTTCCTCATGAAGCTGCTGTGCTTCGCCATGTTCGCCTGCGCCTACAACCTGCTGCTCGGTTACGGCCGCATGCTGTCCTTTGGGCACGCTGCCTTTTTCGGCGCGGCCGCCTATCTCACTTCCTGGCTGGTCACGGCGCACGCGTTCGGCCCGGCTCTGGCGATTACCGCCGGCGTGACGCTCGCCGCCGCACTCGGCTTCGTGATCGGCGGGCTCGCGATCCGCCGTCAAGGGATCTACTTCGCCATGATCACGCTCGCGCTCGGTCAGCTGGTTTACTTCGTCTGCCTGGAGGCGCCCTTCACCGGCGGCGAGAACGGCCTGCAGGATGTGGCGCGCGGCACGCTGTTCGGGTTGCTGCCGCTGCACTCTGACCTGGTCATGTACTACGTGGTGCTGGCGGCGTTTGTCGCCGTGTACCTGTTCATTCGCCGCGTGGTGCATTCCCCCTTCGGCCAGGTGCTCAAGGCCATCCGTGAGAACGAGCCGCGCGCCATTTCTCTCGGCTATGACAGCAACCGCTACAAGCTGCTCGCATTCGTGCTGTCGGCGACGCTGGCGGGCGTGGCCGGCTCGCTCAACGCTCTGGTGCTCGGCTTTGCGACCCTCTCGGACGTGCAGCAGTCGACCTCGGGCGAGGTCATCCTGATGACGCTGCTGG
>DATHMN010000116.1:0-2600 GCA_035487135.1 Steroidobacteraceae bacterium
CAGACCTCGCCTCGCGGCGACAGCCCTTGCGTTTTCGCTAACCCTTCACCTCCATCAGGTTGGGTAGAGGACTTTCACCTCCAAGCTACTGAACATGCCCAGCACACATCTATCACCCCGCTGCGTCAGCGTATGATCGAGGATATGAGCTCGCGCAAGCTTTGTGTGCACACCCAGCGCAGCCACATCTACAGCTGCAAGCGGTTTGCCGCATTTCTCAAGCGCTCACCTGATACCGCGACATGCGAGGACCTGCGCCGGTTCCAGCTGCACCTGGCCGAGACAGGCATGAGCATCTGCAACCGCAACCGCATCATGACAGGAGTTCGGTTCCTGTTTCGGGTGACGCTGCGGCGGCTCGACCTCGCTGCCGAGATCTATCACCTGCGCGAGGCCGAGAAGATTCCGCAGGTCATGAGCCCTGACGAGATGCGCAGGCTCTTAGCCGTCGCCAGCAGTCTCAAGACCCGCGTCCTGCTCAGCCTCGGCTATGGCTGTGGCCTGCGCGCCGGCGAGATCGTGCGGCTCAAGGCCAAGCATATCGACAGCGCGCAAAAGATCATTCGCATCGAGCAGTCCAAGGGCCGCAAGGACCGCAATGTGATGCTGTCGGACGAGATGCTCGGCTTACTGCGGCAATGGTGGAAGGCGCGCCCCTCGCGTTACGATGCGGGAATACCGCTGCAGGAACGTTGGCTGTTTCCCAGCAGAAAGTCTGCTGGCCGGCCGATCACCACGCGCCATCTCAACCGCCTGTTTCATGAAGCGGCCGATGCAGCGGGGATCAAGAAGGGCGTGACGGTGCATACGTTGCGCCACAGCTTCGCCACCCACCTGCTCGAGCACGGTACCAATCTCAGAAAGATCCAGCTGCTGCTCGGTCACGAGAAGTTGGAAACCACCGCGCGCTATCTCCACGTCGCCACCGGCTTGATCTCCGCCGTCGAGAGCCCGCTCGACCGGCTGGCGCGACCCAGAAAAACTGCGAGGAACCGCAAGGAAGTGCAGCTGCCGGCGTAACCCGCCGCAGTGTCCCGTCCAAAACTGGAGGTCGCGGATATCTTCCGCGACCACGGGGCGGCGTGGCGTTCGGCCAATGCCGGCCATGTCAGCCTCGAGCAGATGAGAGTAATGTCGGCCATCGAGCGCTGCCGCACGGCGGCGCTCGGCGGCCACGTCGAGCGTTGCGAGAACTGCTCGCACACCGTCATCGCCTACAACTCCTGCCGCAACCGGCATTGCCCGAAGTGCCAGAGCGCGGCGGCGCGGGAATGGCTGGCCGAGCGCGAGGCCGAGTTGCTGCCGGTCCCGTACTATCACGTAGTATTCACGTTGCCGGCTCGGATCGCGGATATCGCCTATCAGAACAAGGCCGTGATCTACGACCTGCTGTTCAAAGCCTCATCCGAGACCATGCTCACCATTGCAGCCGATCCCAAGCATCTCGGCGCTCGTATCGGCTTCCTGTCCGTCCTCCACAGCTGGGGCTCGGCAATGACCCACCACCCGCACGTGCACATGATCGTGCCGGGCGGCGGATTCTCGCTCGACGGCAACAGCTGGGTTTCATGCCGGCCGCGCTTCTTCCTGGCGGTACCCGTGCTCTCGGAGTTGTTCCGCGGGTTGTTCCTGCACAAGCTCCGTGCCGCTTATCAGGCCGGTGAGCTGCAGTTCTTCGGCAAGCATGCCGGGCTGATCGATCCGCAAGCGTTCGCCGCGTATCTGAGGCCGCTGTACAGCAAAAAGTGGGTGGTCTATTGCAAGCGCCCCTTCGGCGGTCCGAAGGAGGTGTTGCGCTATCTCGCCCGCTACACCCACCGGGTCGCCATCTCCAACCGCCGCCTGCTCTCGCTCGATGACAAGGGCGTCACCTTCAAGTGGAAGGACTACAGGCTCGAAGGGCGCGAACGCTATCAGGTGATGACGCTCGCCACCCACGAGTTCATCCGCCGCTTTCTCATGCACGTGCTGCCCGCAGGCTTCCATCGCATCCGCTACTATGGCCTGCTCGCCAGCGGCAAGCGCGCCGACAACATCGCCCGCGCCCGCGAGCTGCTCACACTGCCAATAATTCCCGTCGATGCCATCAAAGCGGCCAACACCAACGCCGATCAGCCGCAAACACCAGAGCATCGCTGCCCCTGCTGCGGCGGCCGCATGATCATCATCGAGCGGTTCGAGCGAGGCGCAACCCCGCGCTCTCACCCAAGCCCGCCTACGCCAGTGATCAGGATCGACACCTCATGATCACGCCCATCCGATCGCCATCCCAAAATGCCATCGTTTTTGTCGTCGCCGCTCGGATGAACGTGCGTCAGCTCGCACAAATTCTTTGCTCGTCCCACAAATTACTGCTCGATCCTCGCTTTTCTGGCCCCGAGGCGATCAGCGCGAACCCGCCGGCATGCTTCGCCCTGCGCAATCGCTCCACCTCTCGCCGCGCGCTCGCACTCACGCGGCACGCTCGCCGCTCAAATCCCCATAGCTGAGCCAGCGGCACGGCCAACCGCCTTGGCGCTTTTCGGACGCCGGTCACCGGAGCGCGTGGCTACAGTAGATCGTCGTTGCCGGCGTCCGAAAACCTGCACAGAAGCTGCCCT
>DATHMN010000117.1:0-2753 GCA_035487135.1 Steroidobacteraceae bacterium
TTTGAAGGTAACTATCAGGAGTACACGGAAGACTACAAGCGGCGCAAGGGCGAGGATGCTGCGCAGCCGCACCGCATCAGGTACAAACCGCTGACGCGCTAGGCGCGCGCCCGCAGCCGACCTTGTCTCCCCCCCGGACAGCGCTGGCGACCGCGGCACCCGAGCAGCGCAGGTTCTGGGGCTGGATCGGCCCGCTCACGGCGCTGCTGGTGTTCGCCGTGGTGGGGATTATCCTGCACCACCAGCTCGCGCAGCTGCACATCAAGAGCGTGTTTGCGCATCTGCACGCCATCCCGCGGCGACAGATTCTCGCCGCGCTGGTGTTCACCGGGCTCAGTTACTGGCTGCTGACGACGTACGAGGTGCTGGCGCTGCGCTACCTGCGCCGTGTGATCCCTTACACCCGCATCGTCTTCACCTCCTTCATCGCCTACTCCTTCGGGCACACGCTCGGCTTTGCGGTCTTCACCGGCAGCGCCATCCGCTTCCGCCTGTACGTGACCGCCGGCGTGAGCGCGATCGATGTGGCGACCGTCACCGCCTTCTGCAGCCTGTCACTCGGCATCGGGCTTGCGACCATCTCCGGGCTATCGCTCCTGCTGACCCCGGCGCACGCGGCCACCGCACTGCATCTGCATCACAACTGGTCGCTGCTGGTGGGTGCGGTGCTGCTGTGCGCCGCGGCCGCTTATGCCGGCTGGGCGTGCTTTGCGCGCCGGCCCTTTGAGATCCGCGGCTGGGCACTGCGCCCGCCCGGGCCGGCGATCGGGCTCACCCAGATCGGGCTGTCGGTGCTCGACCTGTCGCTCTCGAGCGCCGTGTTGTGGTCGCTCCTGCCGGCCAGCGCGCACGTGCCATTCATCACGTTCCTCGGCGTGTACGCCGCGGCCGTGATCGCGGGCATCATCAGCCACGTGCCCGGCGGGGTAGGCGTGTTCGAGGCGGTGGTGCTGCTCACCGTGCCCAACGTGGCGCCGGAGGCCATGCTCGGCTCGCTGCTGGCCTACCGCGCCATCTACTACCTCGTGCCACTGGTGGTGGGGACGCTGCTCTTCGGCTCCAAGGAGCTGGCGGCGCAGAGCAGGCGTTTCGCCTGGGCGCAGCAACTGGCGAGCGCTTACATCGGCCCGGTCGTGCCGCAGATCGCCGGCGCCCTCACCTTTCTCGCCGGCGCGCTGCTGCTGTTCTCGGGTGCGACGCCCGCAGTGGATGAGCGTCTGGCGTTTCTGGATCAGTTTCTGCCGCTCGCGGTGCTCGAGATCTCACACCTGGCGGGCAGTATCGTGGGTCTGGGCCTCTTGGTGTTGGCGCGCGCGCTGTTCCGCCGCGTCCAGGCTGCCTATCACATCTCCGTGTGGCTGCTGGTCGCAGGCATCATCGCCTCGCTCCTCAAGGGACTGGATTTCGAGGAAGCCACGCTCCTCGCGCTCGTGCTCGGCGTACTCATGCTCGGGCGGCGCGCCTTCTACCGTCCGACCGCGATCCGCTCGGAGCGCTTTACCCCGACGTGGGTTGTGAGCATCACCGGCGTCATCGTCATGGCCGTGTGGCTCGGCCTCATCTCCTATCGCCATGTCGCTTACTCGGAACTGGATTGGTGGACCTTCGCGCTGGACGCCAATGCGCCGCGCATGCTGCGCGCCTCCTTCGCGGTCATCGTGCTGGGCACCGCCTACATGCTGTGGAACATGCTGCGGCCGGCGCGCCCCGAGCCGGCCGTGGCCGGGCCACAGGAGCTCGAGCGCGCCCGCACGCTGATCGAGCGCGCTGACCTCACCGTGGCGAACGCTGCGCTCACCGGTGACAAACGCCTGCTCTTCAGCGACGCCGGCGATGCGTTCGTCATGTACCAGATCGCCGGCCACAGCTGGATTGCGCTCGGGGACCCGGTCGGCTCGCCGTCCGGCGCCGAGGAGCTCGTGTGGCGTCTGCGCGAGATCTCCGATCATCACGGCGGCCAGACGGTCTTCTATCAGGTCTGCGCCGATCGGCTGGCGCTGTATGTGGATTTGGGACTGGCGGCGCTTAAGATCGGCGAGGAAGCCCGGGTCGCGCTCGCGGATTTCTCCCTCGAGGGCGCCGCGCGTGCGGACCTGCGGCAATCGCACCGGCGCGCGCAGCGCGATGGCGCCACGTTCAAGGTGGTGCCGCCCGCGGAGGTGGATGCGCTGCTGCCCGTGCTCGAGCGCATCTCCACTGCGTGGCTCGCGAGTAAGTCGACCGGCGAGAAACGCTTCTCGGTCGGGTCCTTTACGCCCGAGTACGTGCGGCAGTTCCCGGTGGCGGTGGTGTACTCGCAAGGCATGCCCGCAGCGTTCGCCAACCTGTGGATCACGGGCACCAAGAGCGAACTGTCGGTGGACCTCATGCGCTTCGGGCCGGATGCGCCGCGTGGTGCGATGGACTATCTGTTTATCGAACTGATGCTGTGGGGTCAGCGCGAGGGCTATCGCTGGTTCAATCTCGGCATGGCACCGCTCTCGGGACTGGAAGCCCACCCGCTCGCGCCGGCGTGGCATCGGGTCGGGAATTTCATCTTCCGCCACGGCGAGCACTTCTATAACTTCGAGGGCTTGCGGCGCTACAAGGCAAAGTTCGAGCCCAACTGGGAACCGCGCTACCTCGTGGCGCGCGGCGGCATCGCGCTGCCGCGGGTGCTGATCGACGTTTCGGTACTGATTGCCGGTGGCATGAAGGAGCTGTTCGCCCGATGAGTGCCCACCTGTGGCGCCACGCCCTCCCTGCACTCACGC
>DATHMN010000118.1:0-4663 GCA_035487135.1 Steroidobacteraceae bacterium
CGATGTCCAGCCTGCTCGAACCACTCATCATGGTGGTGCTCGGCGTGCTCGTCGGCGGCCTGGTGATCGCCATGTATCTGCCGATCTTCAAGCTCGCGTCGGTCGTGTAACGGGGACCTGACACCCGCTTGGAAGCGCCGCGCTCTCCGCGCGCGGCGTTTTTCTTTAGGGTACATTCAGAACAATGTCCGTCGCGGAGCTGCTCGCAGCCTCCCCTGGCCTGTTTATCGGGACCTGCGTGGTGCTCGGTCTGGTCGTGGGCAGCTTCCTCAACGTGGTCATCTACCGTCTGCCCATCATGCTGGAGCGGCAATGGCGCGAGCAGTGTGCGGAGGTTTCAGGACAGAATTCCGTAGCGACGTCGCCGCCTGAAAAGCAACCCCCCTTCAACCTCGTGGTACCGCGCTCGAGCTGCCCGGCCTGCCGCAGCCCGGTAACCGCATTGCAAAACGTCCCGCTGCTCTCTTGGATGCTGCTGCGCGGGCGCTGCGCGAGCTGCGCCGCGCCGATCAGCGTGCGTTACCCGCTGGTTGAGGCGCTGACCGGAATACTGAGCGGCATCGTCGCCTGGAAGTTCGGTTTCGGCTGGCCCGCGGCGGCGGCGGTTGTGCTCACCTGGTTTCTGATCGCTCTCGCTTTCATCGACGTAGATCATCAGCTGCTGCCAGACAGCCTTACGCTCCCGCTCTTGTGGCTGGGCCTGACTGTGAGTCTCTGGGGGCTCATGGGTGGCCCGCAGCCGGTCGATCCGCGATCGAGCCTTCTCGGGGCTATTGCAGGTTACGCGAGTCTCTGGAGCATCTATCATCTGTTCCGCCTGCTCACCGGGAAGGAAGGCATGGGGTATGGCGACTTCAAGCTCTTCGCCGCACTTGGTGCCTGGCTCGGCTGGCAAATGCTGCTGCCGATCATCATGATCGCCGCAGCCGTTGGTGCACTCGTTGGAATTGCGCTGCTCAGCGTTCGCGGACTCACGCGCTCCACGCCGATACCCTTCGGCCCCTTCCTCGCCGCCTCCGGCTGGCTGATGCTGCTATGCGGGCCGCAGCTGGTGCGTGACTATCTCCACCTGCTCACGCCGCGGGCTTGAGGCCTCCAGCATGAGCGCGCGCCCCTTTCGTGTGGGATTGACCGGCGGTATCGCCAGCGGCAAGTCCACGGCCGCGCGTTTCTTTGCCGCCCTCGGGGTGCCGATCTTGGACAGCGACCTCATCGCGCGCGATGTCGTCGAACCCGGTCAGCCTCCGCTGGAACGCCTAGTGGAGCGCTTCGGAGCGACGATCCTCACGCACGACGGTCATCTCGATCGACCCGCCCTGCGTGATATCGTGTTCTCTGATCCCAGAGCGCGCGCGGATCTCGAAGCTCTCACGCACCCTGCCATCGGAGCGGCCATGGAGGCGCAGTCTGCGTCCGCCGGTGGCCCCTATCAGATCCTGGTAATACCGCTGCTGGTGGAAAAAAACCTGAAATCGCAGGTGGACCGAGTCTTGGTGGTGGACTGTAACGAAGCCCTGCAACTGCAACGTCTGCGCGACCGCGACGGCGCGACGGCGCACGCGGGGCAGGCCATTCTCTCAGCACAAGCCTCGCGTGCCACGCGGCTGAAGGCCGCCGATGACGTGATTCACAACGATGCGGACATTGATACGGTGCGCGCACAGGTGGCCGCATTGCACGCACGTTACTTGGAGCTCGCCGCCCAGCCACACCGCTGATCGCGCTCCCGCGCGACCGTTTACGGACGACGCGCCCATAAAGCACAATATGTCCGTGAACGAAGCCCTCGCAGCTGAAGCCCGAACGTCGGCGCTACCGCACGCGCCATCAGGCGTGCTGGTGTTCGAGCAGCCGCTGAACGAGCGGATGCGCACGTTCTTGCGCCTCGATTTTCTCTATAACCAGGCGCTCTACCACAATGAGATGGCCAGCCCGTGGGGCAGCCGCGCTGCGCTGGCGAGTCTCATCGACATTCTTGCGATCACGACCCGGGGCGACGTGCGCTCGGATGTACTCAAGGAGCTGGAGAGCCAGCTCACGACCCTCAACGAATTCCAGGCCAATCCCGGCGTCGACTCACAGCGTCTCAAAAGCCTGATGGCCAATCTCGTCCGCCTGCGCGCCGATCTCATGAGCGCGGGCTCAGCGTTTCTGCAGCCATTGCGCGACTCGGAGTTCCTGAACGCGATCAAGCATCGCAGTGCGATCCCGGGAGGAACGTGCGAGTTCGATCTGCCGGACTATTATTTTTGGCTGGCGCAGGCCGACGATACCCGCACCCGGACCTTCAGTCAGTGGCTCGGGCTGCTGCGCCCCATGTGCGATGCCATCGCAGAACTGCTCTGGCTGACGCGCCAGAACGGTCGCAGCCGCCACGAAGTTGCTCTGGGCGGCAGCTTTAGCATCACCTTCGAGCGCGATAATCCTCTGCAGCTGCTGCGCATCTCACTGCCCGCTGACGCGGGGCTGTATCCCGAGATCAGTGGCAGCCACCACCGTTGCAGTCTTCGCTTCCTCAGCTGGAATGGCCTCGCTACCCGACCGACCCAGGCGCAGAGCGACGTACCGTTCGTGCTCAGCTGCTGCGCCTGAGGAGCCCCCGCTAGCGCGCTCCGAGATGAGTCCGACCCGCGTCAAATGTCCGACGTGTAAGCGTGACGTGGGCTGGGACGCCGCACCGTTCCGCCCGTTCTGCAGCGAGCGCTGCCGCCTGATCGATCTGGGGGCCTGGTTCACAGAACAGCGCGGAATCTCCGGCGAAAATAGCACCTCGGCTTCGGAAAGTAGCCTCGAGAAGCCAGCGGAGAGCGGAGACGCCGACGAATGAGATTCAGGGTCAAAGCCTTTGGCCTGCACCTATTGGGAAGTGCGTGCGCACTCAGCCTGGTGCTCGGAGTGTTGTATCTGGGCTGGTATCGCTGGCCGGGCTGGTATCTATCCAGTGCCCTGCACATTGTCGGCATCGTGGTGATGGTTGATCTGGTGCTCGGCCCGACACTGACACTTATTGTCGCCAGCGCCGGCAAGCCCCGCCGGGAGCTAACACGCGACATCGGAATGATCGTAGTGGTACAGCTTGCCGCCCTGATTTACGGGGGTTACACACTGTGGAGCGGGCGCCCTCTCTACTATGCTTTTTCCGTGAATTGTCTCGAGATGGTACAGGCCTCCGACATCGAGGCGGACGAGCGCACGCTAGCACACCAGCAGAACCCGTCCTTTGCGCCCCGCTGGTCGAGCTTGCCGCGCTGGATCTGGGCACCTTTGCCGGAAAACAAGGAGGCAGCAAATAAGATCGTCAGCGGTACGTTGTTCGGCGGTAAGGACGTGATCGAGATGCCACGTTATTTCAGGCCCTGGAATCAGGGACTGCCCAAGCTGCGCGAGCAGCTGACGCCGGTGAACAACCTCATCTTCCTGACCAAAGAGGAGAGGAAGGCAATGAGCGCGCGCATGGCGGCTCGCGGCCTTCGGCCCGATGCGCACAACGTACTGATCATGTGGGGTGGCTCGCGCCGGCTGGTGGCAGTCTTCGATCCGGCGACGCTGCAGCTCCAGGCCCTCCTCAATCCGGATCTAATCTCCTGACCAAGGTCTTGTGAAGTCACCAAGGGTGCCAGGCAATTGGGGTGAGAGAGCAGACGGCACACTTGCCCCCTCAATGGCGTTCGATCGAAACGGCGTGGATCTGGCGCCGCGAGGCCGGGCTGACACTTCAACGGCGCGTGGTGCGATGCTGGCTCCTGCACTCACCATCCTGCTGTCTTCGTTCCTACTGTTTTTGGTTCAGCCGATTCTTGCCAAGCAGATCCTGCCGTGGTTTGGCGGATCAGCGGGAGTTTGGACAACCTGCCTGGTATTTTTTCAGGTGACCTTGGTCCTCGGCTATGCCTATGCGCATCTACTCACGCGTCGGGGTATCGGATCGCGGCAGTTCGTCGTGCACATCGTCCTAGTACTGACGAGTCTGGCGACCTTGCCGATCATCGCGGGACCGTTCTGGAAGGAAGTCCATGGGATTGCGCCCGCTCTGCGAATCCTGAGCCTCCTCACGCTCACCGTCGGACTGCCCTACTTTCTCCTCGCCGCCACCGGACCGTTGCTTCAGAAATGGTTGAGTACAGCGGCCAGCAGTCCCCTGCCGGACGCGTCCGTCTTTCGCTTGTTTGCGCTATCAAACCTCGGTTCTCTGCTTGGCTTGCTGTCTTACCCGTTCTTGCTAGAACCAGCTCTGCCTCTGCGGACCCAAGCGCTGGCCTGGAGCTGCGGCTACGTACTCTTTGCGGCGGCCGCCATCGGCTATACCTACAAGCGCCGGCAGTTACCTAGTCGCGATGGGCCTGACCTGTCACGCGATCCGCAGGCTGTCGGTCACCCGGCTCTTCGTCTTGTCTGCTTTTGGGTCGCATGCGCAGCTCTCGGATCGGCGCTGCTGCTCTCAGCCACAAATCAGATCACGCAGAACGTCGCTGCCGTCCCGCTGCTGTGGATTGTCCCGCTCTCCCTTTATCTGTTCAGTTTTACGGTGTGCTTTGAGGGACATCACGGACGCGGTTGGTACGTGCGCAGTCGGTGGGTCTCGGCGGCAATGCTAGCCACTGGTGCAATGGCTTGGGCCTTGTTCGCGGATCGCGGCAACCTGTCCGTGCATGTCGCTCTGCCG
>DATHMN010000119.1:0-31051 GCA_035487135.1 Steroidobacteraceae bacterium
CCATCGGCAGGATCGCGCGTCCGGACATCTGCGCGAGCAGCAGCGCGCCGGGCTTGAACTTGAAGCGCGGCCCGCGCGGGCCGTCGGGGGTGATGACCGGGGAGACGTTGTCCTTGACCAGCGCCTGGTAGTAATCGCGCAGTGCGCGCGCACCGGTGTGGGTCGAGGAGCCGCGGATGACCGCCCCGCCCACGCGCCGCACCAACATCGCGCCGAGCTCCCCATCGACCGAGGGGCTGATGAGCCACCCGACGGTGAGTCCGCGCGCACGCTGCTCGAGCAGGTACTTGCCGCAATACAGCTGATGCTGATGCCAGTAGCACGGCACCAGTGACGGCGCCCGCGCCAGCGCTGCCTCGAGATGCTCGACGCCCTCGACGCGCACCACCCGCGCCAGCTGCCACCACAGCTTCACCAGTGCGATCGTCAGCGGTACAGCCATGCGGTACAGCAGCCGCCGCGTCACCGTCATGCGGCGGCTGGAGCGCGTGTTGTTGCGGTAGATGGTGTTGCGCAGACCGCCGTCGTCGGGCGTACTCATGGCGCGAAGAGTGCGCTGAGCGGCAGCGCGTGCGCTTCGATCCCCGCGGGCTTGCGGCTGGAGACGATGCAGGCGCTTGCACCGCTGAACTGCCCGGGACGCTCGAAGTGCCACTGCTCGCCACGCGAGCGCAGCTGCGTTCCGTCGACTTCAAGATCATGGAGTCCCGCCAGGGCGCGCAGGCCCTCGCCGCGCGCCTTGAGCAGCGCCTCGCGCAGCACCCACTCGCGCACGCGTGCTGCGCGGCCCATTTCGAGGTCGAGTCCCACGCGACCGTGCGCCAGCGCCGCGCACGCTACCCAGCAGTCGGAGTGCGAGATGCTGAAATCCGCCTGCGCGTCAGCCCGCGCGCCGCGCAGCCGCGGTTTGGCACCGGCTGCGAACTTGAGCTCGCCCGCATCGACGCCGCGGCCGAGCAGGCGTGTCAGCGCGCGCAGCGCGAGCGCGATACCGGCAAGACTGGCGCGCGCCGCGGCACTGTTCGCGCTCACGGCCAGGCGGCGCTGATACGGCAGGCGCTTGGCGAGCGCACGCGCCGCCGCCGCCGGCCACTGACCGCGCAGGTCGGTGTGATATAAGATTAAGGTTTCCGTTTCAACAGCTTGCATGACCGCCGCCGCACCCGCGAACCCCGCGCCTCCCGAAGCCGAGCTGCTCTGCGACCTCGGCTCCACCGATGACTCACTGGAGCGCATGATCGAACTGTTTGCCCGCCACGGGGACACCTATCGGGTTTTCGTTCCGGCGCGCCGATCTTATACCTATGTCATCCACCACCCGGATGACGTGAAGCGGGTACTGGTCGCCAATCACCGCAACTACACCAAGGGCATGGGGCTCGATCGGGTGAAGATCCTGCTCGGCAAGGGCCTGATGACCAGTGAGGGCGAGCTGTGGAAGCGCCAGCGCTACATGATGCAGCCGCTGTTCCACCGCCGCGTCATGGGCGAGTTTGCCCAGGTCATCGCCGGCACCAACGCGCGCTTCCTCGAGCGCTGGGACGCGCACGCCGCGCGCGGCACCATCATCAATCTCACCGACGAGATGAGCGAGCTCACCCTCGAGATCGTGCTGCGCGTCATCTTCGGCACCGACCTCGACCGCCTGAGCGAGCAGCTCGGCGGCAACCCGTTCGAGGTCGTGACCAAGGAGCAGTCACGCGATCTGCAGTTCGCCTACAAGTTCCGCTCGCTCACCAAGCTGGTTGCGCAGCTGATCGCGCGGCGCCGCGCTGCCACCGAAGAGCACTGCGACTACGTGGCGATGCTGATGAGCGCCCGCGACAAGGAATCGGGCGAACCCATGGGCGAGCGCGAGCTGATCGACGAGATCATGACGCTGATCGTCGCCGGGCACGAGACCACCGCGAGCGGCCTCAACTGGACCTGGTACCTGCTGTCGCAGAACCCGCAGGTGGAAGCGCGCCTGCACCGCGAGCTCGATGCCGCGCCGCAACTGCCGGCCCCGGAGCTGGCGCAGATGGAGTCGCTCAGCTACGCCCAGCAGGTGATCAACGAGGCGCTGCGCCTCTATCCGCCGGGTTGGCTGTTGTCGCGGCGCACGATCGAAGCCGACGTGCTCGGCGGCTACCCGATCGCTGCCGGCACTAACGTGCTGCTGCCCCTGTATCTGCTGCACCGTCACCCGCGCTTCTGGAAGGACCCGGAAACGTTCTGGCCGGAGCGCTTTGCGCCCGAGCACGAGGCCGAGCGCCCGCGCTTCGCCTACATGCCGTTCGCCGCCGGCCCACGCCACTGCATCGGCGAGACGCTCGCCCTCTACGAGATGCTGATGCACCTCTACCAGGTGGCGCGCCGCTACCGCCTGACCTATGTGCCGGACAAGCCGCTGGAACTTGAGGCGCAGATCAATCTGCGCACCCGCTATCCGTTGCACATGAGGCTGGAACGCCGCTGATGTCCCAAGCAAGCACGCTGAGCGAACTGCTCCAGACCAACGCGGCGCTGCCGCGCAGCCTCATCTACCTCGAAGGCGACAGCGAGCAGCGCGAGGTGTCCTACGGCGAGCTGTACGAGCGCGCGCTCGGCATCCTCTATCACCTGCAGCGCCTGGGGGCGCGCCGCGGCGACAAGCTGCTGCTGTTTCTTGGCAACAACGAGCAGTTTCTGGACGCCTTCTGGGCTGCCATCCTCGGCGGCATCGTGCCGGTACCGGTGGCGCTCGGCATCAGCGATGAGCACCGCCACAAGCTGCTGCGCATCGCGCGCCGCCTCGGCGAACCCTACATCTACAGCGAGCGCCGCCCGCTGGAACGCATCGGCGCCTTCGCCGCGCAGGTCGGTGAAACGCAGCTGTACGAGAAGCTCCGCGCGCGCGCCTTTCTGGTCGACGACCTGGATGACATCTCGCGCCCCGGCAGCGTGCAGCAGGTGAGCGCGACCGACACCGCCTTCATCCAGTTTTCCTCCGGCTCGACCAGCGAACCCAAAGGAGTGGTGCTGAGCCACGGCAACGTGCTGGCGAACTCCTACGGCGTGATCGAGGCCTGCGCCCTCAGCCCGCAAGACATCAGCCTGTCGTGGATGCCACTGACCCATGACATGGGTCTGATCGGCTTCCACATCATGATGTTCGCGCGCGGCGTGAACACCTATCTCATGCCGACCGAGCTGTTCGTGCGCCGGCCGCTGTTGTGGCTGACCTTCGCCGCGCGCGTGCGCGCGAGCGTGCTGTGCTCGCCCAACTTCGGCTACAAGCATTACCTCAAGGTGCTGGGGGAGCGCACTCCCGAAGGGCTCGACCTGGCGGCGGTGCGCCTGATCTTCAACGGCGCCGAGCCGATCTCGGCGGAGCTGTGCGAACAGTTCCTCACGCGGCTCGCCCCCACGGGCCTGCCGCGTAATTCGATGTATCCGGTTTACGGGCTGGCCGAGGCCTCGCTCGCCGTGAGCTTCCCGCAGCCAGGCGCGCCGCTGCGCATCCTGGCACTGCACCGCCACCGCATGAGCGCAGGGCGCAGCATCGAGCCGGTCGATGCCAGTTCGCCCGATGCCGTGCGGCTGGTGTCCGAGGGGCGGCCGATCCCCTATTGCCGTGTGCGCATCGCGGACGCGGACGACCGCGAGCTGCCGCCCGGTCAGATCGGTGACGTCCACATCAGCGGTGACAACGTCACCCGTGGCTACTACGAGGATGCGGCGGCGAATGCGGCCGCGTTCACCGCCGACGGCTGGCTGCGCACCGGCGATCTCGGACTGATGTACCAGGGGGAGCTGTACATCACCGGCCGCGCCAAGGAGATCATCTTCGTCAACGGTCAGAACTACTACCCGCACGATCTGGAAGCCCTGGTCCAGCACACGGCCGGACTGGAGCTCGGCAAAGTGGTCGCCGCGGGCGTGCGCCGCCCGGGGAGCGAGGTGGAGCAACTGGTGGTGTTCGTCCTGCACCGCGGCAGCGCCGAGGAATTCCTGCCGCTCGGCGCGCAGCTCAGCCGGCTGATCAACGAGCAGACCGGGCTCGAGGTGGCCGAGGTGGTGCCGGTCAAGCGCATTCCCAAAACCACCAGCGGCAAGATCCAGCGCCATCTGCTCGAGGAGAACTACGCCGACGGCGAGTTTGATGCGGAGCTGCAGCAGCTCGCCGCCCTGCGCGCCGCACAGCGCGCTCCCGAGAGCGCCACGCGCAGCACGATCGAGGACAAGCTCAAGAGCATCTGCGATGCCGCGCTCGGCGGCAAACGCGTCGACATCCACGACAACCTGTTCGAGATCGGCGCGAGCTCGCTCAAGCTGATCGAGATCCACGAGCAGATCGACCGCGAGTATCCGGGCAAGGTCGATCTGACCGAGCTGTTCGACTTCCCGACGATCGCCGAACTCGCGCAGCACCTGCAGAGCAAGCTCGCCGAACCCGCCTGACCCAGCCTGGCGCACTGCGGCAGTCGCGCTCACGCCCTGCTTGACTATATTTGCTCAGGCAAATATAGTTTGTGCAAACTTAGCCAGGGCAATTCGCTATGTCCAAGCCGTACTACAGCGTCGCCAGCCTCGAGCCCAATACCAGCGTCGGTTTCCTCATCAAGCGCTGCGGCATGCTCATGGGGCAGCTCGCCGAGCGGCGCTTCGAGTCGCAGGAGATCAACCTCACCCAGTGGGTGACGCTGATGAACCTGACGCAGGACGCGCACATGTCGCCCACCAAGCTGAGCGCCGAAGTCGGCCACGACATGGGCGCGCTCACCCGCGTGGTCGATGATCTCGAGCGCCGCGGACTGGTGCGCCGCGAGCGCAGCCATCGCGACCGCCGCGCGGTCGAGATCGCCATTACGCCTGCCGGCCGTCGCGTCGCCGAGAGCACCAAGCGCGTCATCGTCGAATTGCTCAACGAACTGGTCGAGCCCTTTTCCGAGCGTGAAGTCGATACGCTGATCGCACTGCTGCAGCGCGTGCTGGCGCATCTGCAGAGCACGGCGGACAAGGATGCGGCCGCCGCGGCCGCCGCCCCGCGCGGCAAGCGCAAGTCAACGGGAGCCAGCGCATGACAGACCACATCCGCTCCATCGGCGCGCTGCTGTGTGCCGCACTTGCGGCCGGCTGCACCCTCGGTCCGAACTTTCAGCGCCCGGCTGCGCCCGCCTCCGGCTACACGCGCGCGCTGGCCGCCGCCAATGCGGCCCGCGGCATCAACTACGGCGCCGACATGGCCGATGACTGGTACCGGCTGTTCCAGTCAGCGCCGCTCAACCAGCTGGTGCACCAGGCGCTCGCGGGCAATCACGACCTCGCGGCGGCACGTCACGGCCTGCTGGCGGCGCAATACGAGCTCAAGGCGGTGGCGGGCACGCAGCTGCCGCAGCTCGATCTCGGCGGACAGATCGGCCGCGCGCGCATCAACGGCAGTTTTCTGTACGCCCCGGTCGATTACCTCGAGGTGACCGGTAACCGCTGGGAGCTCGGGCCGACGCTCGCCTACAACCTCGATCCGTTCGGCGGCATCCGCCGCGAGGTCGAGCAGCAACGCGCCGTCACCGCCGTGGCGCGCGATCAGGCGCTCAACACCTACGTGACGCTGGTCGATCAGACCGTGCTCACGGCGTTCGACTACGCCGCCACCCAGGCGCAGATCGACGTGACCCAGCAGCTGGTGGCGGAGCTGCAGTCGCAGTACGACCTGACACACACGCTCGAGAATGCCGGCAAGATCATCCGCAGCGACACGCTGCAGGCGCAGGCGCAGCTGGAGAATCTGCGCGCGACGCTCCCGGGACTGCTGCAGCAGCGCGATACCTATCGCAACGCGCTCGCGCAGTTGTGTGGCCAGACGCCGGATGAGTTCAGCGTGCCGGCCCTGAGCTTGCGCGACTTCGCCCTGCCGCGGCAGCTGCCGGTGTCGCTGCCGGCGGCACTGGTGCGCCAGCGCCCCGACGTGCTGGCCGCCGAGGACACCCTGCACCAGGCGAGCGCCGCGATCGGGGTGGCGGAAGCGGCGCGCCTGCCCTCGCTCAGCATCTCTGCGCAGTACGCGCAGCAGAGCACCGCACTCAATGAATTCCTCACCAGTCCTGCTGCCATCTGGTCCGCGGGGCTGAATGCCTCGGCGCCGCTGTTCCACGGCGGCTCACTCGCTGCACGTCAGCATGAGGCCGAAGAACGCTACCAGCAGTCGCTCGCCAGCTACCGCTCGACGGTCGTCGCTGCGCTGGTGGAGGTCGCCAATGCGCTGCAGGCGCTGCAGCACGACGCCGAGAGCTACGACGCCCACGGCCAGGCACTCGCCGCCGCGCGCGCCGACCGGGATCTCGCCTTGCAACAGTACCAGGCCGGCAAATACACCGAGCTGCAGGTGCTGACGGCCGAACAACAGTACCAGCAGGCCGCCCTCACCCAGGTGCAGGCCGACGTGCAGCGCTTCACCGACACGGCGGCCCTGTTCCGTGCGCTCGGCGGCGGCTGGTGGAACGCAACGACTGATCCGGCCGCGCTGGGCGCTGCCGCGGGAGACAAAAATGGCTGAGGCACAGAACCATCAGACCCCCGCAGCGGCAGCAGCGGCTGCGCCCGCCTCCGGCGCGCGCTCCGGGCGGCGCCCGCTGTTCATCATCGCTGGCATCGCGCTGCTGGTGCTCGTCGGCTGGGCGATCTACTACTTCAGCTACGGCCGCATGCACGTCAGCACCGATGATGCCTATGTCAACGGCAACCTGGTGCGGCTCACCCCGCAGGTCGCCGGCACCGTCATCGCGATCCACACCGATGAGACACAGTTCGTGCATCGTGGCGATGTGCTGGTGCAACTCGATCCGCGCGATGCGCAGGTGGCACTCGCGCAGGCGAAAGCGAGCCTCGGTCAGACAGTGCGCGACGTCGCGCAGCTGTTCGCCGAGGAGTCGCGCGATGTCGCCGTGGTGCGCAGCCAGCAGGTGGCGCTCGATCAGGCGAATCAGGATGTGGCGCGCGACCGCCCGCTGATCGCCGTGCACGGGGTCTCGCAGGAAACCCTGCAGCACGAGCAGAACGCTGTGCACACCGCAGGCGCCGGGCTGCAACAGGCGCAGGCGACCCTCGCCAGCACGCGCGCGGCCATTGCCGGCACCACGCCGGAAACGCACCCGCGCGTGCTGCAGGCCGAGGCCAATCTGCGCTCGGCCTGGCTCGCGGCATCACGCACCAAAGTGCTCGCGCCGGTCTCGGGCTACGTGGTGCGCCGCTCGGTGCAGCTCGGCCAGCAGGTCGCGCCCTCGACCGAGATGCTCGCGATCGTGCCGATCGAGAGCATGTGGGTGGAGGCCAACTTCAAGGAAAACCAGTTGAGCGGCCTGCGCATCGGCCAGCCCGCGGACGTCGAGGCCGACATGTACGGCTCACACGTCAAGTATCACGGACGCGTGCTGGGACTCACCGCCGGCACCGGCAGCGCGCTGGCCGTGCTGCCAGCGCAGAACGCGGCCGGCAACTGGATCAAAATCGTCCAGCGCCTGCCGGTACGCATCGGACTGGAGCCCGAGGAGCTGGAAAAGCACCCGCTGTTCCTCGGACTGTCCACCAAGGTCGCCGTGAGCATCGCCGACCAGAACGGCGCGACGATCTCGCGCGAGCCCAGCTGGTCGGCAACCCTCGACACCGACGTGTACGCCGACCAGGAGGCCGGCGCCGATGCCGCCATTAGCGCCATCGTCGCCGCGAACCTCGGCGAGGCACCGGGCAAGACCACGCGACTGGCGCGTGGCGGGCAGCGAGGGCAGCCGTGAACGCGCCCGGCGCGCGCAGCGCCGGCGCCATCAACTGGGTGATCGCGCCGGTCGTGGCGCTGGCGGCCTTCATGGAGATCATGGACATCTCCATTGCCAACGTCGCCCTGCCGCACATTGCCGGCGCGCTCTCCTCGAGTCAGAACGAGTCCACCTGGGTGCTGACCAGCTACCTGGTGACCAACGCGATCATCATGCCGATCTCCGGCTGGCTCGCGAACACCTTCGGTCGCAAGCGTCTGTTTCTGACCTGCATCGCCGGCTTCACCATTACCTCGTTCCTGTGCGGGCTGGCGCCCAACCTACCGGCACTGATCGTGCTGCGCGCGCTGCAGGGCGCCACCGGCGGTGGTCTGCAGCCGGTCGGCCAGGCGATCCTCGCGGACAGTTTCCCGCCGGAGAAACGCGGCATGGCTTCCGCGATCTACGGCGTCGCCGCCGTGGTGGCACCGACGCTCGGACCGACGCTCGGTGGCTGGATCACTGACAGTTATAACTGGCGCTGGATCTTTCTGATCAACGTGCCGGTCGGCCTCATTCTGCTGGCACTGGTGCACTCGCTCATCAAGGAAGCGACTCCGCAGCGCACCGGCGCGCGCCCCTCCGTCGACTGGCTCGGCTTCTCCTTCATCGGGCTCAGCCTCGGCTGCCTGCAGGTGGTGCTCGACCGCGGCCAGGACGCGGACTGGTTTTCCTCGACGCTGATCACGACGCTCGCCATCGTCTCGGCACTCGCGTTCATGCTGCTCATCTGGCGCGAGCTGCACCACGAGCACCCGATGGTGGACCTGCGGCTGATGAAGAATCCGGACTTCGCCGTGACCTTCTGCCTGATGCTGATGCTCGGTTTCATGCTGCTCGGCAGCACCTTCATGATCCCGGCGTACGCGCAGCAGCTGATGGGCTACCGTGCGGTCGACGCCGGCCTCGTGCTCACCCCCGGAGGCATCGCCACGATCATGTTGATGCCCTTCGTCGGCCGCTCGATCAACAGAGTGGATCTGCGGGTGCTGACAGCAGTGGGGCTTTTGATCGGCGGCTCCAGCCTGTTGCTGATGACACGCTTTTTCTATCTGGACGTATCGTTCCAGACCCTCATGTGGCTGCGCGTGATGCAGTCGGCCTCGCTCGCCTTCCTGTTCGTACCGATCAATTCGATGGCCTTCCGCGACATCCCGCCGGAGAAGACCAACAACGCCTCCGCCCTCATCAACCTGGCGCGCAACTTCGGCGGCAGCATTGGCATCGCCTTCGCCTCGACGTTGCTGACGCGGCGCGAGCAGTTCCATCAGAGCCGCCTGGTCGAGCAGCTGCAGAACCTCAATCCCGCCTACACCGACTACGCTCACCAGGTTGGCAGCGTCTACGGCACCGCGCCCGACTCCGCCGCGACGCTCGCCGGGATCTATCAGACCGCGATACAGCAGGCGACCCTCATGTCGTACCTGGACGGGTTCAAGATCCTGGGACTCATCTTTCTCGGGCTGCTGCCGCTGCTCCTGCTCGTCCGGGCAGGCAAAGGGGGCGGGGGTCCGGCGGCAGCCCACTAAGCGGCTTCGGCCAAAAAGCGGTAAACAGCGGGTTCCTGTGCCTATAATGGACGATCATGGAGCTAATGGGCCTCTCGAGCAGCACCCCGGCGCCGTGCGAACGGCGGCTGGCGGACTGTGGAATTCGACCGACCGCGCAGCGGGTGCGCATTGCCTCCCTGCTGCTCGCCTCCCCGCAGCACCGCTCCGCGGAACAGATCCTGGCCAGTCTGCGCGCCAACGGGGCGCGGGTATCCAAGGCGACCGTCTACAACACGCTCAATCTGTTTGCCGCCCACGGGCTGATTCGCCAGCTGTCGGTGGACGGATCACGTGCCTGGTTTGATTCCAACGTGGACCCGCACTACCACTTCCATGATCTCTCGACCGGCGCGCTCATCGACGTGCCGGTGCCCGAGGTGGAATTCAGCCGCCTGCCCCCGCCCCCACCCGGTACCGAAGTCGCCGGGATTGATCTGGTCATTCGGCTCCGCAGAAAAATGTAGAATTCGCGCCTCGCCGTCGCGGGGCGCCGGGATAGCTCAGTTGGTAGAGCAGCGCATTCGTAATGCGCGGGTCGTAGGTTCGAATCCTATTCCCGGCACCATTTCTACAAGTCACTGATTCTATAAGTTTTATTCTTATCGCTTATCCTGATCTTGGCGGGATAAGGTG
The DNA here is from genome assembly GCA_035487135.1 of Steroidobacteraceae bacterium. Taxonomy (GTDB): domain Bacteria; phylum Pseudomonadota; class Gammaproteobacteria; order Steroidobacterales; family Steroidobacteraceae; genus 13-2-20CM-66-19. The sequence goes on from DATHMN010000119.1 coordinate 9,956, forward strand.
CTTTCATCCCCATCTCGGAGCGATAGCTCAGGTCCTGTTCGACGACGAGTACCTCCGGCTCGCCATCGAGATACTCGAGGGTGACGTCGCCAACCTGGTGATGTTCGCCATGGCAGGCAGCGACCTCAGCACGCACGACGTCGACACGGCCGCGTGGCTGAATTTGCTGCACGGCGACAGGACACGAGCCGCGACCCGAAGCGTGGGACGCTTGGCACGTCAGCGCACACGTTCAAGTGCAGCGGCGTCTCGCCCTCATGTCTGTGGCGGCGAGCCTGAAAATCATAAGTCATCGAGGAGCGCCGGCTTCGGAAGCGCTTCGATCACGTTTGCGGAACCTGCCATGCGCCGTTTCCGTCACCGCTACCGCCAGATCCAATACCATTATTTCAGCCGCAACCGATTTCCATTAGACCGATAGTAGCGGCTGTCAAGTTCACTCCCTTGCCGCGCCTGTGTCACCTTAGTTCGCAAGCAACGCGGACGCACGATTCAATGACACCACACAGCAAATGTTGTCGCAGGCATTGGTTAACCTGAATCAGCAGGGCATTATTCCGGTAATTGCTTCCGGCTATCGCTCCCCAAGCGCTCAAGCTGCGCTAGCTGGAAGCAACAGTCCCTTTGTGATTACACCAGCGCAGGTTTCGTGGCATGAGCTCGGCGCTGCCGTGGACTTTGGCCCTAATAGCAACGCCGGAAACTTTCAGCGATTCAACAGTCGATGACTCAGGTGGGCTTTATATGGGGCCGGACTTTCAATACGCCGGATCCCCCGCATTTTCAGTCGCAGCCCACAGGTACGTCGCCGACTGCGACGATGGTTCAAGCCTGTGCAACCGCGGCCGGGAGTTGAAATGCGACGTTCTGCAACAACAGCGGCGCTTTTAACGCTGATGACGCTATCTAGCGGCACCCAAGCTCAGACGAATTCCGAACAATCGTACTGGCTTCTAGCGAGAGACGATGGTCATACTTGGTGTGGCTATAAAAACATGAGTGAATTCACGTCGGACGTAAACAAGCAGATGCCGACTCAAAGTGCAAGAGTGACTTATCTAGCTGGACAGCCAACGGAGTTCACCTACCAGGTCGCGCCTGAGAGCGGAGATTGGGTTGTAGTAGACAGATACACCCTATCAAAGGACGGGATGATTCTTCGACGAGCGAATCTTCTTGCACAGAAGAATCTCCAAATCGTGCAGGAAACGACCATCCATGACGGAAAGATAGAACCATTTCGCGTGATAACCGTAACGACGCTTGATGGAAAGAAAACGGATTCATCGAACACTGACCTTCCGGCAGTGTCGGTCAGAACTCGCTTATCGGAGATACCCTTCGTGGCGGTTACTACCGAGATGCAGAGCCGATTCATTGCGAAATTGTGTAAGACGTTCGAGTAATCAGGAGAGCACCGGTTGCGCTGCACCTCATGGGACGCCAAGCTGCAGCAACACCCGGTGCAGTTCACAGACGCTAAGCGGGAACTGCTGACCGTTGCTGACAAATGTTTTATCAAAGGGTGGCCAGACCGAGAGTCGGCCCTCAAAAACGCTTCAGAAAGTCGCAGGTTAGTCATCGAATTGGAATCCCTGCGCTTTGATTACCTGATAAGTTCTACACCGCTAGACGGGACGGTTTGGAGGTCCCTCAAGAGTATTTTTGAACGGATGTATAAAGACTGGAGCATTGACGCGAAAAGCGAAATCTACGGACGAGTAACCAAGGAGTTGGAGCTCTCCAAGGTCAGCGTTGACAAAGCCGCGCTCGACGGTCCTTCGAAGGCTGCTGAAAACGATCCAGAATTTCGAAATGCCTTTAAGGCTTTCGACGCAAAGCTAGCAGAGCTTGATAAATGTCTTGGTCAATTGGAGTTCCCCGGCGATTCGCAGGCATAAGTCGCCGTTGCCGTGTTGCTATGCCGCTTCTTCGACAACCCTGTTCCCGCTGCTGCTTGTGCATGTCTACCAACGGTTGGCGCCGCATGTTAGTCCCTTCAGCAATTGACCAAGTCCCTCCAATGGGACCCAAGTGATAGCTCAGTGACGGCACGCGGCTTAGGTGATGCATACGATCGCCTGGTGTTCAACCGCGCAGTCTTGTTTTGGGCTCATCTTCTCCTTGGAGCAGCAGTGTGTCTGGTGTACCTCAGCACGCTCGACATGAGGCATTTGGCGTACTGGCGCACGGGCGCGGGAGCGGCTGCGATTCTGCGCGCGGCCGGCCCGATTTTCCCCTATTGCGTGTCGGCTATTTTGTCGCGCTCCGTTGTCACCGCAAGCCGCATGCGTGCATGGACTTACGTGTTATTTTTGACTGCAATCACAATCGTCGTAGGCCTCGCCTACATGACCGGATACACACATAGGCTCGGCCCCTTGGGAACGACCCTGACCGTAATTGTGCAGGTACTGGTCATTTCGGTCGCACTGCGCGCGTGCTTCCCCGCTTTTAAGGACCTGACAGGACCGAATAGATAGTCACGACGCGACTCAGAACCTACGGCGGTGCCGAGCACTCGCATCGAAACAATATATCTTCGCCGAGAAAGGGCGCCGCCGACACGCATTTAAATAGCAAATCATGGGAAACGGCGCAGTGAGATTGAGGTGGCCCTTGGACGCCTCGAATGAAGGTGATGCGGTGAACCCTGCTATGCGAGAGCTACGAGTCCAGTGATTGTCGCGGTACTCATGGAGTGAGGGCTGACAACTGTTCGTAAAGTTCATGGACGACTTGATGGATTTCGTAGCGCGCCCTGATGTAATCGTCATCTCGCTGGATCGCTCGAAGCGCTTCTTCGAGCGGCGGGTAATCGTTTTCCTTTTGCAGCATCGCAATTTCCTCGGATAAATTTCGATAATTCGGGTCTTTCTAAGAGCGCCTGTTCTTCGCCAGAACCCCACCCGGTGTGGATTCTCTCAAAGATCGATTCAAGCGATTTCCATTCCCCCGACCTAAATACACCCGAACTCACCAGGTATTCAAAGCGCAGAGCCTCTAATTCATTGAACGCGTGCTGCAATCGGAAGGACTTATGCAACTCGCGGCCACGATCCGGCCATCCGCGCTTCGCGCAGAGCTCGCCGCGTTCGAGGTATTTGCTCTTGCTTTGCGTGTATTGACGGTATATTTCGCGGAGGCGCGACACTCCGCGCGAGTGCTCGCGTCTCTCGAAAAGTCGCAGACCTTTCATGTTCTGTTCCTGCCGATTCCGTATCACCCGCAGCGTGCTAGTGATCGTAGAATTCCGGCCAACTGAGGGCAGCTGGGAGACCCTCGGCAGGTTCACGGCCGCTCCCGATAACTCCTCTGCCGAGACGGCACATCCCTGGAGCTAGGTCTTGTAGACGTGGCGAATCAGTTCCAGCGCCTTCTGCTCGACCAACTCCCTAGTTACCTGCTCGACACTGTAGGAGCTGCCCTGCGGGAAGTTCCCCTTCGCCGCGGTGAACGCAAAGGTCACGTGATGGACGCCCGAACCCGGACCGATGTCCAGATGTGGATGCTGCATGCCGCGGACATTGTCCGGCATTCCAGGCGTAACGACCGTCAGAGTGATAGCTCCGCTGGAGGCTTTACTGGTTGACGCGCCCATCTGCTTCGCAGCGAGCTTCTGGACGATTTCGTTCAGTGTCGGCTCGATGACGCCGGCGCGGCAGGTTTCCCATGCCTTGGCGAAGTCCGCGGCAGCGGCTCGCGTGTTGGCCGTTGCTCGGTTGCGAGCGTCGATGGTTGCTTGGTGAGCGCCGGCGATAGCGTCGAGCTCGGAGTCAAATTCCTTACCCATTGATGTTCCTTGCTCGTGATGCGGCGACATAAGTCCTAGCCGGTCGATCTTACCATCGGCGGGGTTGCACTTCTGAAGCTACAAACCGGGCAGATGGCGAATCTCCGCGCACACGGAGCAAGCCGCCGCCACGGGGAAAGGGCCGGTCTCTGGCGGACTCGTTTCCAGAGGAATTTCTTCCCGCGTACGCGCACCCGGGGCCCTCTCTACCCTCAGAGCCAGAGAAGACGGGTCCTCTCATCATATGGAAAACCTAACAATTTGTACGCCTCGCGCGTCCGCAGCTGAGGCCCGCTACAATGGATGCGATGGGTACTCGTGTGGAGATCAAACCCAGCGACTCGGCAGACTGGCAGCTGATGGAAAACGTTTCAGCGAGTAAGACTGAGTTGTCCGCACTCCGCTCGCCCTCTCCCGGCACGAGAACCCGCTCGATGCGCTGAGCACGCTGCCCAGGAGCCTCCTGTGGGACGCTCTCGACGGTTGCCGAAGAGGAAAGCCATGCAGTGCGCATCCGCTTCGAGGACTGATACCGCGCATGGACGTCATCGGTCATCCAGGCTGCCGTAGGTCGGACTGGGATGGCAGGGTGTTGTGCGACAGAATTGGGGCAATCGATCACGATGATTCTGTCATATAAAAGTAGTTAGCAGTCATGCAACCGCCCGCTGACCTGTTTGACGCAGCGCTTGCCCGAGCGCTGCTGGGGAAGCACGTGCTCGTCGGCGTCACCTACCTTGACGCGGACGGGAAGCCCACGCGTGAGGAACAGGTCCACGGAGTCGTCATCGCCGCCACCGCTCAGGACGGTTTTCTCTTTGAGCTGCGGGAATCCCGTGTCGGCACGGAATATCGGCTGCCGCCTGATACACGCGGATTCGTTCGGGCTCAACCCGGCCAATATCGGCTAAGGGGTACCGGAGAGGTGGTCACAGATCCTGACTTCACCTGTACATGGTCCGTGTCGCCACCGAGATCTGCATGACTGCTAACAATCGTTGGAGGGGGCCGTGATGCTCGGTAGCGTCGCCGCGGGCGCGGGAAGACAGTTTGCACCCGCGGCTCCAATCGGACGCCTGCGCGCGGCCCCTCGACTTCACCGTTAGGCGTCACGATGCGCAAACCAAGCTACATCGCACTGATTGCCGCCGTGGCGCTGTTTGTCGCAGTGCTCGTCGAACACGTGTTCACGCTGATGCGTGGTCCGCCCCCAAACTCGGCAACCATCTCTTCCGAAGTCTTCAGCGCTTTGCTCGAAGGGATTATCCCGGGGGTGCTGATATGGGTCGGTACGTATATCGGAGCGCGATGGGCTGCTCCACACCAGCGCACGGTGCGGCTCGCCCAGGTGCTGGGGGTCTCATACTTTATTATCGGCCTCGCGCTGAACGTTCCCATCAAGACCCACGCCGTCTTGCTTGACATGCCCGCGGTCAGCGCCAGCGCAAGCCCACTCACCCTCGTAACTCCTGTTGTTGCCTCCATCGGCGCCGCATTGGTTATGGTTGTTGTCTCGATATTGCTTGCTCGTGGCCTAGCGGTAATCTGCGGAGGGACTGTGGGTCGTGACGCCTAACAATCGTTTGAGGGGCCGTGATGCACGGTAGCGTCGCGGCCGACGCGGCAAGAGAGAGTGCGCCCACGGCTCCAATCGAGCGCTTCCATGCTTGGGATATCCCCATGCCGCCCCATCCACAATGGGCGATTTGACCTGCTTCATACGGCATGACCGCTCCGTTGTCTTAGCCACGGAGGTTGTAGGCCTGTGATGTCTGATAATCTCGTTAGGGTCACCCATGACGCTCACGTTTCGTCGAGCACAGCCCGGAGACATTCCGAACATGTTTGAGCTTCGGGAGCGCACTCGCGAGAACCCGATTTCCCGGGAAGAGTTGCCGCTCTCGGTATAACTCCAGAGTCGACTATGGAATCGATGGTCAGTGGACACGCTACTTGTTGGGTCTCCGTGCATGACGAATCACTCGTCGGATTTTCGACTGGGGATCACCCCTCTGGCGAGATTCTCGTAGTCGCCATCTCGCCAGACTTTGAAGGTAAGGGGATAGGGAAGCGCCTGCTTCAAGACGTTGCGGGGTCCCTCCTAACTGGGGGCTGTAATCGACTTGGGCTTGCGGCGTCATCAGACCCACGGACTGGCTTCTATCGGTGCCTGGGGTGGGTGCCTGGACTTCCCAGGATTACATGGACGCGCGACTCTAACGGCACAACCGGCACGGAGAGAAGCCGATGCCAACCAAGCTCAGCACTGGGAAAGTCCGACGGGTCTATCAGTTCATCAAAGCCAATGCGCACAAGCACGACGTTCGGACGCTGTGCCGGCTCCTGCAGGTCGCTCCCAGCGGGTACTTCGCCTGGCTGCAGGCGCCGATCTCGGACCGCGCCCTTGAGGATGCACGGCTTCTGCGGTTGATCCGAGCGTCCTTCGTCGCGAGTCACGGCATTACGGCGCACCGCGGGTCTTTCTCGATCTCCGCGAGGCTGGGGAGACATGCAGCAAGCATCGCGTGACGCGGCTTATGCGTGTCAACAAGATTCGAGCGGTCCGCGGGTATCGAATAAGACACCATGCAGCTTCGAAGCCCTCAGAACTTGTCCCAAACGTTCTGCAGCGCAACTTCGCTGTCTCCAGGCCGAATGAGGCTTGGGTTACCGATATTACCTATATCCGTACCTGGGAAGGTTGGCTCTACCTTGCTGTTGTGATGGATCTCTTCTCGCGAAAGATCGTTGGCTGGTCTACAAAGCCGACGCTGGGGCGCGAGCTCGCACTCGATGCCATTCTGATGGCTGTCCGTCGGCGACATCCGAAGCGCACTATCATTCATTCAGACCAGGGCTCGCAGTACGGAAGTTACGATTGGCAGCGCTTCTGCCGAACCAATCGACTGAGGCCGAGCATGAGCCGTCGCGCTAACCGCTGGGACAACGCGGTTGCGGAATCTTTCTTCAGCAGCTTGAAGAAGGAATGCATCAAGAAGAAGATCTACAAGAATCGGGAGCTGGCCCTCGCGGAGATCACCCACTACATCGAATCGTTCTACAATCGAACCCGTCGCCACAGCCACTTGGGCGGAGTAAGTCCCGAGCAATTTGAAGTCGCCGGATGCCGTCGGAAAAGTGTCCACTGAATCCTGGGAAGTCCAGCCCACCGGACAGACAGACGCAAATGGCGACGAGATACTTGAGCGCACGCCTAACCCAAGCTTAGAGCGCCCGTGAGAGCTGAGACGGATTGCACGTAGTTTAAAGCGCATGTGTTTCCGCGCCCTACCAGCAAGCAATAACGTGGTTAGCACACGCGTTACAACGCGTTCCTGCTCTGTACATCGCCTTACGCGGACGCGGTTCGTCCCAAATTCGGGCCACACCTCATTCGCATCAAGCGACCGAACGAGTTTCTGGTCGCCCTCTCGCTCGCGCTCTATGCAGAGCATCGCACTCGGCAATGTGGGGTCGTCGGCCGCGTCAAATACGGTAGCCGCGCCCGTGTCAGGGCCTTGATCCGGAGCCGGACGAGGCTTTCGGGAAGCCGATGGGATACCAGGACGAGCGGGAGGTTAGGATGGTCTGGTCAATGGTGGATCCTCGCCAAAAGCCGTTCCTCCTCAACGGTCCGGCGGCCCGCGACTTCGTAACGCGGCTTTCTTAAGGTCGGGCCGGGCGCAAATGTGTCGATGGTGAAAACACCGCGAATCCGAAAGAATGTTTGTTGGCAACGGGAAGCGATGGAGTGCCCTACCCCGCTTCGGACCCGTTAAGGCGCGCTAGTAGGCCTTGACGGCTCCTATTCCCGGCACCATCTCGCTCCGTCGCAACCACTCTAGCCGCACGCTCTGCGTCCAACCCGGCTGTCGAACGTCAGTCAGGCGGGAGCCCGCGGGACACGTCCGCCCGAGCGCACAACTGGGTCAGCGGCGACGCCTTAGTCCCTGTTATCTCAGGGTTCATACCCAAAGAAATCTGTAGCAGTGTCCTGTTATGATGCGCACCCTTCCGCGATGCCAGGGGCACTGCGGCTAGGAACGAGGCACGAGAGGTGCGCAGTATCAACGGGTTAGTGCGCGCCTGCCGGTCCTGTCCCTGGCTTCATTCTCCGGGCGCGGCCCGCGCGGTCGGCCCGTCGCCCGCCAGCGTCCCTCTGGCGCTTCCGGCGGCGGATTTCACGCACGGAGCCTTAGACTTCGGGGCGGGTCACCGAAGCCACGCGCTACCGGTGCCTCGGGGAGCCGACATAGCTTTAAGGAATTGGCGTGAGCAGGAATCCGGAACACATCATGACTCCGCCTGAAGCTCCGGACGAGCCAGTCACCTGGATCGGCCGTGACCGGCTGCCGTTCGAGCGCCCGACGCCCGCCGAGCCGACTCCGCCGACCGCGACGACCCAGAGTCAGCGGCCCGCCGGCGCAGGCCGCAAGTGGCTGCTGCCCATCATCGTCGCCTTGGTCGCGCTCCTCGTCGCCACCGTCCTGTGGCGCAGTTTTCACCGCAAGGCGGCTCTCACCCCACTCGCCGATCAGCTGAACATCCCGCTGATCTCGGTGATGGTGCCCGGGGTGAAGCCGGTGACCACTACCGTGACCTTCACGGGCGCAATCGCGGCCCGCTACGACATGCCGATCGGCAACGACGGCGACACCGGCCGCATCGTCGGCGTGTACGTGCAGCCCGGCGATCACGTGCAGAAGGGTCAGCTGCTCGCCAAGCTCAACGACGAGGTACTCATCCCACAGGTGGAGCGACTGCGCGCCTCGCTCGAGCAGGCCCAGGCACAGGCGGCGCTCTCCGCCGCGGAATACCGCCGCGCACAGGGCGTCGAGGCCGCGGGTGCCCTCTCGGCCGAGGACATCGAAAAACGTCGCGCCACGGCGGTGACCGATGCCGCCAATGTCAAAGTCGTGGCGGCGCAGCTCGCCGAATTCCAGGCGCGCCTCGGACGCACACGCATCGTCGCCCCGGTCGCCGGCACGGTACTGACACGCCGCGCCGAGGCGGGCCAGATCGCCAACCCGGGCGGAGATGCGCTGTTCCGCATCGCCAGCAACGGCGAAGTGGAGATGCGCGGCCAGCTGGCGGAGCAGGATCTCGCGCAGGTGAAGGTCGGTGACAGCGCGAGCGTACAGCTCACCGGGCTGCCGCAAGCCTTCCAGGGCAAGGTCTGGTTGCTCGGGGCCATCATCGATCCGCAGACGCGCCTGGGCGAGATCCGCATCGCGCTGCCCTCGGATCCGGCACTGCGTCCCGGAGCATTTGCCCGCGGCACGGTCAGTGTCGCCAAGGCGATGCGGCCGGTGGTGCCGCAGACTGCCGTGCTGAACGATGTCAATGGCAGCTACGTCTTTATCGTCAACGGCCAGGGCCACGCCGAACGGCGCGCGGTGCGCGCCGCGGATACCTCCGCGCAGGGCGTGGTGATCGCCTCGGGACTGAACGGGGATGAGCGCGTGGTGACCACGGCGGCCGGCTTCCTGCGCGACGGCGAGCCGGTGAAGGTCGCCAGCGGGACCAGCACGCCGGCCTCCTGAGGCCACCAAGGAGCTGCTGTGAAGAACATTTCCGCGTGGGCCATCCGGCATCCGCTGCCGCCCATCGTGCTGTTCGTGGTGTTGCTGTTCATGGGGCTGGTGTCCTTCTTCCGCCTGCCCGTGACCGCCGATCCCGACATTTCCTTCCCCGGCGTGACCGTCAACATCGAGCAGCCGGGCGCCGCGCCGCAGGAGATGGAAACCCAGGTTCTGCAGAAGGTCGAGGGCTCCATCGCCGGCATCGGCAACATCGACAACATCACCTCGTGGGCGGTCGAAGGCTCGGCGTTCATCTTCGTGCAGTTCGAGCTCGGCACGCCGGTCGACCGCGCGGTGGCCGACGTGCGCGATGCCGTCGCCAAGGTGCGCGTGCAGCTGCCGCAGGGCATTCAGGAGCCGGTGGTCCAGCGCGTCAATGCCGACGGCGGCCCGATCGATTACTTTGCGGTCAGCTCCAGCACCCTGTCCGAGGAAGAGCTGTCCTGGTTCGTCGATAACACCATCACCAAGCGCCTGCTGAACGTCACCGGCGTCGCGCAGGTGCAGCGCGGTGGTGGCGTCAACCGCGAGATCCGCGTCGAGCTCGATCCGGCGCGCATGCAGGCGCTCGGCATCACCGCGGTCGAGGTGAACGCGCAGCTGCGCTCCCTCAACCTCGACTCGGCCGGCGGTCGCGCGCAGATCGGCGGCGGCGAGCAGGCCATTCGCGTGCTGGGGGGCGCGCGCACCGCCGCAGCCCTGGGCGAGACCCAGATCGCACTCTCGGCCGGGCGCTTTGCGCGTCTCTCGGACCTGGCGGACGTGCGCGACAGCGTCGGCGAGATCCGCTCGATTGCGCGCCTCAACGGCCGGCCGGCCACGACCTTCTCCGTGGTCAAGGCGCGCGGCTACTCCGACGTGACGGTCGATGCCGGCGTGCAGGATGAGCTCGCCAAGATCCGCAAAGAAAATCCGCAGGTGAAGATGACGCTCGTCTACACCACCGTCGACTACACCAAGGACACCTATCACTCGGCGATGAGCGCTCTGGTCGAGGGCTCGATCCTCGCGGTACTGGTGGTGTTCCTGTTCCTGCGCAACGTACGCGCCACGCTCATCTCCGCGCTCGCCATCCCGCTGTCGGCGATTCCGGCCTTCGCCGCCATGCTGTGGCTCGATTTCACGCTCAATTCCATCAGCTTGCTGGCGCTGTCGCTGGTCGCCGGCGTCCTGGTCGACGATGCCATCGTCGAGATCGAGAACATCGTGCGTCACATGCGCATGGGCAAGCCGCCGTTCCAGGCCGCGCTCGATGCGGCGGATGAGATCGGACTTGCGGTCGTGGCGACCTCGGCGACCATCATCGCGGTGTTCGTGCCGGTGAGTTTCATGGGCGGCATCACCGGCCAGTACTTCAAGCAGTTCGGTCTCACGGTCGCCGCCGCAGTGTTCTTCTCGCTGCTGGTGGCGCGGCTCATCACGCCGGTGCTCGCCGCCTACACGCTGAAGTCCGACAAGATCGCCGAACACACCGACGGACCGGTCATGGCCTGGTATCAGCGGACGCTGCGTTGGTGCGCCGAGCACCGCTGGAAGACCGTCGCCGCCGGCTTCGCCTTCTTCGTGCTCTCGGTCATCGGCCTGTTCACCGTGGTGCCGTTCTCCTTCATTCCCGAGGCGGACTTCGGCACCGCCACGCTCACTATCGAGCTACCCCCGGGCGTGCGCCTGGAAGATACCGCCGGAGTGACCAGCGCCGCCTACCGCATCATCGCGCGCCAGCCCGAAGTACGTGACGTGGTGGAGCTGGTCGGCTCGAGCGATGAAGGCGTGCGCCAGGCCGAGCTCGACATTGCGCTCGTGCCCAAGAGCGAGCGCAACGTGACGCAGCGCGAGTGGGAAGACCGCGTCTATCAGGACCTCAAGGCCATCCCGGATGCGCAGATGCACTTCCAGCGCAACGGCAACGGCCGCGACGTCAACATCTACATCACCGGTGATGACCCGCAACTCACCTACGACACCGCGCGCAAGGTGGTGGATGAGATGAGCCGGCTGCCGTTCGTGCGCGATGCGCGCATTAACAATGACCTGCCGCGGCCGGAAATCCTGGTGCATCCGCACCTCGATCTCGCCTCGCAGCTCGGCGTCACGGTGGAGAACATCAGCGAGACCATCCGCATCGCGACGCTCGGTGATCTCGACCAGAACAGCGCCAAGTTCTCCCTCTCCGACCGCCAGGTGCCGATCCGTGTCGCACTGCTGGAGAACAGCCGCAAGGACCTGACCACGCTCGAGAACCTGCCGGTGCCGACCGCCAGCGGCAGCACCGTGCCGCTCAAGGCGGTCGCCGACATCAGCTTCGGCGAGGGACCGACCCGCGTGCGCCGCTACAACCAGAGCCGCCGCCTGTTCATCGATGCAGACCTGAAGGGCATGGAGCTGGGTCCGGCGATGAAGGCCATCTACAACCTGCCGACGCTCAAGAACCTGCCACAGGGCGTGCACCGGGTGGACGTCGGCGACGCCAAGTTCATGAACGAGCTGCTCGGTAACATGGTCATCGCCATGGGCACCGGCATCCTCATGGTGTTTGCGGTGCTGGTGCTGCTGTTCGCGCGCGTGCTGCAGCCGATCACCATCATGGTCTCACTCGCCCTGTCGATTGGCGGCGTGGTGCTGGCACTGCTGGCCACCGGATTCTCCGCCTCACTCGGCGTCTTCATCGGCATGCTGATGCTGATGGGCATCGTCGCCAAGAATTCGATCCTGCTGGTCGACTTCGCCATCGAGGAGATGCGCGCCGGCAAGGATCGCCTGACCGCGATCCTCGAGGCCGGCCACAAGCGCGCGCGGCCGATCGTCATGACCACCATCGCCATGGTCGCGGGCATGCTGCCGGTGGCGCTCGGCTTCGGTGGCGATACGGCATTCCGCCAGCCGATGGCGATCGTCGTGATCGGCGGACTGATCACTTCCACCGCGCTGACGCTGGTGATCGTGCCGGCCGCCTTCACCATCGTCGATGACATCGAGCGCTGGCTGGCGCCACGCTTCGGGCGCGTGATCACGCCGCAGCCGCTGCCGGAACAGACCCCGCCACCGCATCCGGTAAACTAAGGCGGAATGCCCGCCGAGCCCAGACCGGAAGAAACCGACAGTTCCAGCGCCGCGACCGCCCGTCCCGCATGGTGGGTGCGGCTGCTGACGCGTGTGCCGCTCGGCGCGCTCTACGCTCTCGCCAGCCTGCTCGGCTGGCTCACCGGGCGCTGGTTCCCCTACCGCGCGCAGCTGGTGCGCACCAACCTGACGAAAGCCTTTCCGGACTTCGGTGAGCCGCAGCTGCGCGCGGTCGTGCGCGCCTACTACCAGGGTTTCGCCGACATGCTGATGGAGATCATCAAGGGGGCCAGCATGTCCCCGGCGGAGCTGCGCCGCCGGGTACGCATGCTCAACCCCGAGCTGCCGCAGGCCGCGCTCGCGCAAGGCCAGTCGGTGCTGCTGGTGGCCGCGCACCAGTGCAACTGGGAGTGGATGCTGCTCGCACTGTCGCTGGAACTCGGCTGGCCGGTCGATGCCGCCTACAAGCCACTGGTCAATCCGTGGGCCGAGCGCGAGATGAAAAAACTGCGCACGCGCTTCGGCAGCCGTCTGGTCCCGGCCAAGGAGCTGCTGGCGGACATCATCAAGCGTCGGGATGTGGTGCGCGCCGTGGCCATGGTCGCCGACCAGGAACCGACCACCAGCGAGCACCAGTACTGGACGCGCTTCCTCGGGCGCGACACCGCCTTCTACATGGGGCCGGAGGAGATCGCCCGGGTGACGCACTTCCCGGTGTTCTTCATCGGCATGCGCCGCAGCGCGCGCGGCTGCTATGAGATGCGCTTCGAGCCGCTCGCCGCGGCCGGCGAGAAACTGCCCGCCGGAGCTCTCACCGAGCGCTACGCGCGCCTGGTCGAGGCGCAGATCCGCGCCGCCCCGCCCGACTGGCCCTGGTCGCACAAGCGCTGGAAGCTGAAGAAGTCGCTCTACCAGCGGCGCGCGCGCAGCGCCGCCTGAAGTGACTCATTCGAGCGCGTGCGGCTCGACCGGCAGGGCCGGCCGGCCCTGCGCGCGCCGGATCAGCAGCAGCAGCGGGATCGCCGCCAGCGTCATCACCAGCATGAACATGTAGTCGTCGATGTAGGCGATCATGGCTGCCTGGCGCGTCACCATGTCATCGAGCAGCGCGAGCGCATGCGGCTGCGCCAGATCGAAGCTCCAGGCGAGCGCGCCGTGCTGCGCATTGGGATTGGCGGCGCTGATGTTATTGACCAGCCCGCTGTGCGCGATCTGGGTGTTGCGCACCAGCAGCACCTGCACCAGCGCGATGCCCACCGCGCTGCCGATGTTGCGCATCAGGCTGTAGATCGCCGTACCGTCGGCGCGCATCTGCGGTGACAGCGTGGCGAAGGTGGCCGCGCTCAGTGGCACGAACACCAGTCCCATGCCGATGCCCTGGATGACGCCCGGCCAGACGATGGCGCTCTGCGTCATGTCGAGGTTGTACTGGGTCATCTGCCAGAGCGAGAACGCGGTGACCAGGAACCCCACCGCCACCAGCACCCGCACGTCAATGCGCCCAACGAAGCGGCCGACGAACAGCATGGCGAGCATGGTGCCGATGCCGCCGGGCGCGCTCACCAGTCCGGCGAGCGCCACCGGGTAATCGAACAGGGTCTGCAGCATGGTCGGGATCAGCGCGCGCGTCGCGAACACGATCGCGCCGACGAAAAAGATCAGCAGCACGCCGGAGATGTAGTTGGAGTTGCGCAGCAGGCGGTAGTCGAAGAACGACTTGCCCGGCGGACTGAGCGCGGTATGGGTGATGAAGTAGGCGAGACTGGTCAGCAGGACGATCAGCTCCACCCAGCTCTCGAGCGACCCGAACCAGTCATTGTTCTGGCCACGGTCGAGCAGCAGCTGCAGGGCGCCGATGGCCAGACTCAGGGTGATGAAGCCGAAGGCATCGAAGCGCTGCAGCCGCTGTGGCGTACGGTACTTGATGTAGCGCCCGACGCCGTAGAACGCCAGGGCGCCGATCGGCACATTGATGAAGAACACCCAGCGCCAGCTCCAGGTATCGGTGAGATAACCGCCGAGCGTCGGCCCGAGAATCGGCCCCACCATGACGCCGACACCCCACATCGCCATCGCCTGACCGTGGCGATTGACCGGATTGATATCGAGCAGCACCGCCTGCGACAGCGGCACCAGAGCGGCGCCCAGGAAGCCCTGCAGCGTCCGCGCCAGTACGATTTCGGTCAGGGAGCCGGCGATGCCGCACATGACCGAGGCGAGCGTGAAGCCGGCGATGGAGGCGAGCAGCACCCGCTTCAGGCCGAAGCGGTCGGTCACCCAGCCGGTAAGCGGGGTGGCGATCCCCGAGGCCACGATATAGGAGGTGAGCACCCAGGTGATCTGGTCCTGCGCGGCCGACAGATTCCCCTGCATGTGCGGCAGCGCCACGTTGGCAATCGTGCCGTCGATCGCCTGGATGATGGTGGCGAGCATGATCGACAGCGTGATCATGCGCCGGTGGGCAATCTCCTCCGGATCGGCGTGTACGGCCTCAGCCGCTGGTGCGCTCACTTGACTCTCGACCCCCCGGGGTAAATTAGCAAAAAACGCTGCCCGCCACCGCGGGCAGCGTTCCCGCGGGCGCGCGCCTAGAACCGCCGCCGCCGCCGCCCGTACTTACCACTGCGTTGTCATTGTCGGGTAGTCGCCTAGCGGGGTGTGGGTTGCCGTCACAGTCTGTGCACATCGAGCCCGAGCTGCGGCGGCTGCCGCTGGTGACGCTCTACCTCACCGAGCGCTGCAATTCGCGCTGTGTCACCTGCGACTACTGGCGCCATGGGCGCACCGACATGGACGCCGCGCGGGTGCTGGAGCTGCTGCCGGGCCTCATCGAGCTCGGCACGCGCGTGGCGCTCATCTCCGGTGGCGAGCCGCTGCTCAACCCCCAATGGGCGGAGATCGCCCAGCTGCTGCGGGCCCACGGGGTACGGCTGTGGCTGCTCACCTCCGGGCTGTCACTCGCCAAGCACGCCGCCCGGGTGGCGCAGCTATTTGATGCGGTGACGGTGTCGCTCGATGGCACCGATGCCGACACCTATGCGGCGATCCGCGGACTGAATGCCTTCGAACGGGTGTGCGCAGGAATCCGCGCGAGCGTCGCCGCCGGCAGCGAGCTCGGCATTCGCGTCACCGTGCAGCGTGCCAATTTCCGCCAGCTGCCGCGCTTCGTCATGCTGGCGCGCGCACTCGGCGTGCGCCAGCTGTCCTTCGTCGCAGTCGATGTCGCCAATGCGCATGCCTTCAGCCGCCAGGATGGCATCACCCCGCAGCTGGCCCTGAACGAGGCGGACCTGCCGGTGCTCGGCGAGGTGCTGGAGGAGCTCGAGCGCGTGCATGCGGCGGACTTCCGCTCGGGTCTGATCGCGGAGAGTCCGCGCAAACTGCGGCGCATGCAGCAGTACTTCGCGGCGGTCTGCGGCCGCGCGCCGTATCCTGCCGTGCGCTGCAACGTGTTCGAGTACTCGGCGGTCATCGATGCCGCCGGCCGTACCCATCCGTGCTTCTTCATTCCGGGACCTGTGCCCGGCCCCGAGCGGCGCGCCCCCGCGCTCAACAGCCCGGCGATGCGCACGCTGCGCGCCGCGATCCGCAGCGGCGCACGCCCCGAGTGCGCGCGCTGCGTCTGTTCGCTGTGGCGCGAGCCTGAGGAGCGCGAGCTGGCCGACTTTCTCATCAGGCGCTACGTGCATGCCTGAGCTGTCGCACGAACTGCTGCGCTCCGGGCTGCGCGGTCCGGCACGTCCGCCGCTCCTCGGCAGGCTCATCGGCCGCACGCTGCGGGTCGCCTACCGGCTCGCCCGCCGCGACCGCTACGACGACTTCCGCCTCGAATGGCTCGACGGCATGCCGCTCATGGTCATCCCGAGCGTCTTCAATCCGAAGCTGCTGCGGACCGGGGCATTTCTCGCCGCGCAGATCGACGCACAGCTGCTGCACCCGCAGCAGCGCGTGCTCGACATGGGCACGGGCTCCGGCGTGTGCGCGGTGCGCGCGGCGCGCCGGGCGCAGCGGGTGCTGGCAGTCGACCTGAATCCCGCCGCGGTGCGCTGCGCGCGCATCAACGCGCTGCTCAATCAGGTGGAGGCGCGGCTCGAGGTGCGCCAGGGCGACCTGTTCGCGCCGCTCGCCGGCGAGCGCTTCGACCTGATCCTGTTCAATCCGCCGTTCCTGCGCGGTGAGCCACGCGATGAGCGTGAGCGCGCCTGGCGCGCGGGCGATGTCGCGCAGCGCTTCGCCGCCGGCCTGCGCCAGCATCTGCGTCCGGGCGGCTGCGCGCTGCTGTTGCTGTCGAGCTTCGGCGACGCCGGCGCTTTTCTCGCACCGCTGCAGCGCCACGGGCTCAACGTCACTGCGCTCAGCGAGCGGCGTTTCGTCAACGAGCATCTGGTCATCTACCGCGTGAGCGCGGCCGCGGAGGAGCCGTGAGTGCCGCGCCGCTCAGCGCCGCGCCGCCGGCGCGCCGCCGCAAGATCGTGCTCTACAACCCGCGCGCGGTGTTCTTCACCATGCCGCTCGCTCTGCTGGCGATCGGCTCCGAGCTCGACCCCGAGGCCTACGAGGTCGTCATCATCGACGGGCGTCTCGAGCGCGACCCCGAGGCCGCCGTGCGCGCGCAGCTCGCCGATGCGCTCTGCCTCGGCATCACGGTGCTCACCGGCGCGCCGATCTCCGATGCACTCATGATCTCGCGGCTCGCCAAGCAGGTGCGCCCCGACCTACAGGTGGTCTGGGGCGGCTGGCATCCGTCGATGTTCGCGCGCGAGTGCCTGCAGGAACCCAGCGTCGACGTCAGCGTGCGGGGCCAGGGCGAGGTCACCTTTGCCGAGATCGTCGCGCGCCTGAGCGAGGGCCGCTCGCTCGCGGGCTGCCTCGGCTGCACCGTGCGGCTCACTGACGGCACCATTGTCGAGAATCCGCCGCGGCCGCTGAAGAACGTCGACGAGTTCCGCGCACACGACTACCGGCTGATCCCGGTGGAGCGCTATTTCGAGCTCAAAGGCAAGCGCCAGCTGGATTACATCTCCTCGCAGGGCTGCAACTTCCGCTGCGCCTTCTGCTCCGACCCCTTCGTCTACGGCCGCCAGTGGGTGGGGCTCGAGCCGCAGCGCATGGCGCTGCGGCTGCGCGAGCTGTGGGAGCGCTATCGCTTCGATGACGTCAACTTCCAGGACGAGACTTTCTTCACGCGCGCCCGCCGCGTACAGGCCTTCGCCCAGGGGCTGGTCGATGCGCGCCTCCAATTCACCTGGGCCGCGACCATGCGCGCCGACCAGGGCGTGCGCCTGCCCGAAGAGGTCTGGGCGCTGTGCAAGCAGTCGGGATTGCGGCGCCTGCTGGTGGGCGTGGAGTCCGGCTCCGACGCGATGCTGCAACGCATCCGCAAAGACATCCGCATCGAACAGGTGTTCCGCACCGTGGATAAAATGCTCAAGTACGGCATCGCCGGACACTTCCCCTTCATCGTCGGCTTCCCGGATGAGACCGATGAGAGCATTGCGGCGACGCTCGACTGCGCCAAGCGCCTGCGTGCGCTGCATGCCGACTTCCTGACGCCGATCTACTACTTCAAGCCCTATCCGGGAAGCGAGCTGGTGCGCGAGGCGGTGGCGCGCGGCTTTCAGCTGCCGCAAACGCTCAGCGCCTGGTCGCAGTTCGACTACGTCGCGGGACTGCCCGGGCCGTGGGTGACGCCGGAGAAGTACCGGCTCATCGAGCGCTTCAAGTTCTTCCAGGACCTCGCCTGGAAGCCGGTGGTGCGCGGGCGGCGCGTGCTGCAGCAGCTGGCACGCTACCGCTGCAGCCGCGATGAATACCGCTGGCCGGTCGAGATGCTGTTGCGGCGCTGGATGCTGCCGGCGGAGAAACTGTCATGAGCACCCCGCAGGTGCTACTCATCAACCCGACGATTACCGGGCGCAAGCATGCGCGCTTTCCGCTGGCGGTGCTGACACTCGCGAACGCGCTGCCGGCGCGCTATGCACCGCTCGTCCTCGACGGCAACGTGCAGCGCGACTTCGTCGCGCGCGCGGTGCGCGCGGTCAGCAGCGGGGAAGTGGCCGCGGTGGGCGTCACCGTCATGGGCGGACCGCAGCTGGTGGCGGCGATCGCGGTGTCGAAGGCGATTCGCGCCGCCGCCCCCGCGGTACCCATCATCTGGGGAGGCGCTTTCCCCACGGTGTGCAGCGAGGCTGCGGTGAGCGCGGATTACGTCGACTATGCGGTTCGCTCGCAGGGCGAGACGACGCTCATCGAGCTGCTCGACGCGCTGAGGGCACACGCGGCCGAGGCGCTGCCGGCGATCCGCGGCCTGACCTTCCGGCAGGAGGGCGCGATCGTGCGCACCGCCGAGCGCAAGTTCTCGGCCGCGAGTCTCGAGCGCGGCCTGCCCTACCGGCAGCTCGATAACCCGGGGCAATACCTCAAGCACACCTTCCTCGGCACGCGCACGACCGGCTACCAGGCCTCGCTCGGCTGCCGCTACCGCTGCACCTTCTGCGGCGTCGCGACCATGTTCCGCGGCAAGACCGCGCTGCCGGCGGCGGCCCGGCTGCAACAGGACCTCACGCTGCTGCGCGACCAGCTGGGCGTGAACGGCATCCAGTTCTACGACCACAATTTCTTCGACCGCGAGATCGACATGGTGCCGCTGCTGGAGGTGCTGGCGCGCCTGGAGATCCCGTGGTGGTGCTTCGCCCGCTCGGACGCCCTTGCCAACCTGTCGCCGCGCTCCTGGGCGCTGGTGAAGAAGAGCGGCCTGCGCATGGCCTACATCGGCGCTGAGTCCCCGAGCGACTGGCTGCTGCACGACATCCGCAAAGGCACCTCCACCGACCAGACGCTCGAGGCGATCGAGCAGTGCCGCAGTCACGGGGTGATCCCGGAGCTGTCGTTCATGGTGGCACCGCCCCAGGATCCGGAGGGCGAGACCGAGCGCACCTTCGAGTTCATCCGCATGATCAAGCGCCGCCATCCGGCCACCGAGGTCATGATCTACGTATACACGCCGCTGCCGACGCGCAACGAAACCGGCAACGCGGCCGTGGCGCGCATCGCGGCGACCATGGTCGACGTGCGCGGCCGGCCGGTGGAATTTCCGCGCACCGCGGATGAGTGGGCGCAGCCCGAGTGGCTCAGCTACTGGTGCCACAAAGACGCCCCCTGGCTGTCGGCGCGGCTGCGACGGCGCATCGTCGATTTCACCACCGTGCTCGGCTGCCGCTTCCCGACCATCATCGACGTGCGCGCCTCGCGCTGGGGCAAGTCGGCGCTGCGCGGGCTGGCCTCCTGGCGCTACCGCTATCAGCGCTATGACAACCCCTGGGAGCTGCGCGTGTCGCGCAAGCTCATTCGCCAGTGGGACCCGCGCGTGCTCAGCCTGTGACAACGCCTGCACCGGCGCCGCTGCGCGTGGCGCACATCGGCTTCCTCAGCGATCCGGCCGGACGGCCGCCGGCGCAGCTGCTGGCGGCCTGGCCGACGCTGGTCGATGTGGCCGAAGCCGCCGCCGCCGCCGGCGCCCGGGTGAGCGTGATCCAGGCGTGCGCCGAGCAGGCGCAGCTTCGTCGCAGCGGCGTGGACTATCACTTTCTGCCCTTCGATGCCCAGCGGCTGGAGGATCGCGCGCGCCTGGCGACGCTGCTGCGCGAGCTGCGCACGCAGCTGCTGCACGTGCATGGCCTCGACTTCTGCCGCGAGGTGCGCGCGCTCGCCGCCCTCCTGCCGCAGCTGCCGCTCATCCTGCAGGACCATGCCAGCCGCGTGCCGCGCTTGTGGCGGCGGCCGCTGTGGCGCCGCGCGTTCAGCGCCGCCGATGCGCTCGCGTTCTGTGCGGCCGAACAGGCACAGCCCTTCGTCACCGCTGGCGTGCTGCCGCTGCGCACGGCGCTGTACGCCATCCCCGAGTCCACCAGCCGCTTCACTCCCGGGGACCAGCAGCAGGCACGGCGCCTCACCGGGCTGCACGGGGATCCGGCAGTGCTGTGGGTCGGTCATCTGGATGCCAACAAGGACCCGCTGACGGCGCTCGCGGGCGTGAGCGAGGCCGCGCGCCAGCTGCCGGATCTGCGGCTGTGGTGTTGCTTCGGCGCCGCGCCGCTGTTGCCGCAGGTCGAGGAGCGCATCCGCCACGATGCGCGCCTGCGTGAACGGGTGCGGCTGATCGGGCGCGTGCCGCATGCGCAGATCGAGCAGTTCATGCGTGCGGCGGATGTGTTCGTCCTCGCCAGTCACCACGAAGGCAGCGGCTATGCGCTGATCGAGGCGCTCGCCTGTGGCCTGCCGCCGGTCGTGACCGACATTCCCTCTTTTCGGGCACTCACCGGTGCAGGCGCTGTGGGAGCCCTGTGGCCGTGCGGGGACGCACCGCGCCTGAGCGCGGCATTGCAGGCGCTCGCGGCGCGCGGCAGCGCGGCGGCGCGCGCCGCCGTGCGCGCCCACTTCGATCGCGAAATTGCGCTGCCGGCCCTCGGCGCGAAACTGGTGGCGATGTACGCGGCGGTGCTCGAGCGGCGACGCTGGGCGCAGGCGGCGACGCAGCGCGGGCGCCGCGCGCACTGATCATGGAACCCGCTCCCCCCCGGATCTCGGTGATCATGCCGACCTTCAACCGGCTGGAGTTTCTGCCGGCCGCGCTCGAGTCGCTGTACGCACAGAGCTATCCGG